>NZ_BAABFR010000053.1:0-33496 GCF_039541155.1 Tsukamurella soli | reverse complement strand
CGGGTGACCGTCGGCGACGACGGCCCGGGCGTTCCGGCGGCGGACCGCGACCGGGTGTTCCTGCGGTTCGTCCGGCTCGACGCCGGGCGGCCGCACGGCGGCGGCTCCGGGCTGGGACTCGCGATCGCCGCCGAGATCGCCGCGGCGCACGGCGGGGCGATCGAGGTAGGCGACAGCCCGCTCGGTGGGGCGGCCTTCACCCTGGTGTTGCCGTACGTGCCGCCGTTCACCGCAGGCGTGGGAGCAGCGCGCGGGCGGCGCGTGGGGCCGGATCAGGACGAGGTCTCGTCGATCCGGTAGCCCGCCCCGCGTACGGTCTCGATGGTCCAGGTGCCGAACGGGACGTCGATGCGTTTGCGCAGGTAGCCGACGTACACCTCGACGATGTTCTCGTCGCCCTCGTAGTTGAAGTCCCATACCGAGCGCAGGATGTCCGACTTGGCGACGACGGTGCCGGCATTGCGCATGAGGTGCTCGAGGACCGCGTACTCGCGGGGTGTGAGTGTGATCGGCTCGCCGTCGCGCGCGACGATCCGCTGCGCCGGATCCAGAGTGAGGCCGCCGGCTTCGAGCACGGCCGGCCGCGCGGTGGTGGCGCGGCGCAGCAGGGCCCGGATGCGGGCCTTGAGAACGACCACCGAGAACGGTTTGGTGAGGTAGTCGTCGGCGCCCGTATCGAGCGCCTCCGCCTGATCCCACTCGCCGTCCTTCGCCGTGAGCATGAGGACGGGCGTCCAGACGCCCGCCTCCCGAAGTCGGGCCAGGAACTGGAAGCCGTTGAGCCCCGGCATCATGATGTCCAGGACGATCACGTCGCAGCCCACCTCCGTCGCCTGCCAGAGGCCGTCGACGCCGGTATGGGTGACCACCACGTTCCATCCGTCGGTGGCGAGGGTGCGGCGGACGGTCTCGGCAGCATGGACGTCATCGTCGACGATCAGCGCGCGCACACCGCCATCCTGCCCGATCCGCGAGCGATGCGGTGGGGTGTCGGGCTACTGGTCGCGGTCCGCGACGAATCCGGCGAGTCTGTCGGTGACGAACTGCTCGGTGCCGTCGCGCGTCACGCCGAGACCGGACAGCAGTCGCGCCGCCACGGTGTCGGGGTCGGCGAGGAGCCCGAGCAGGATGTGCTCGGTACCGACGTAGTTGTGGCCGAGCCGCAGAGCCTCCCGGACGGTCAGCTCGATCGCCTTCTTGGCAGACGTGTCGAAGGGGATGTGTCCGGACGGCTCGTCGGAGCCGGGCGCGGAGACGGCCGCCACCGCGCCCCGGAGCGCCTCGTCGGTCACGCCGGCCGCGCGCAGTGCCTGCGCGGCCAGGCCGTCGGGCTGATCGAACAGGCCGAGCAGCAGGTGCTCCGTGCCGATGACCGGACTCCGGGTGGCGCGGGCCGCCTCCTGGGCAGCGACGATGCAGAGCCGGGCGCGGTCGGTGAACCGGGAGAACGGGCCGCGCGCGGTGAAGTCGGCCGCGGTGAACTCGGGCGAGGTGATGTTCGCGGGTACGAACCGCTTCTGCGCCGCCTGCTTGCTCACTCCCATCGCGGCACCGATCTCCGCCCACGTCGCGCCGCTGCGCCGGGCCTGGTCCACGAAGTGGCCGATCAGGTGATCGGCGGTCTCGCCGAGCCGTTCGGAGACGACGATGGCGTCGCTGAGATGGTCTAGCGGACCGCCGCCCGGATGGAGGCCGCGGACGGTGTCGATGAGGTCGTCGAGTCGGATGTTGTACGTCATGAGGACAACCGTAGGTTGACAAATCGAATGCTGTCAATAATTGGTTGACGGTCGAGTCGGGCGTTCTGGCACACTCAGGACATGGCAGGGGCGGGTGCATGATCGAGGTGGCAGGTCTGACCAAGGTGTACGGCCCCGTGCGGGCGGTGGACGACCTGTCGTTCGCGGTGCGGCCGGGCCGGGTGACGGGCTTCCTCGGCCCGAACGGCGCCGGGAAGTCGACGACGATGCGGTTGGTCCTGGGCCTCGACGCGCCGACGGCGGGTGCCGCCACCGTCGGCGGGCGGAGGTACCGGGAACTGGACCGGCCGCTGACGCGGGTGGGGGCGTTGCTCGACGCGAAGTGGGTGCATCCCAACCGGTCTGCGCGGGGCCACCTCCGGTGGCTGGCGGCGACGAACGGCATCCCGCGCACCCGCGTGGACGAGTGTCTGGGCCTGGTGGGGCTGTCGGACGTCGGGGGCAAGCGCGCCGGCGGCTTCTCGCTCGGCATGTCGCAGCGGCTGGGCCTCGCGGCCGCCCTGCTCGGCGATCCCGGGGTGCTGATGTTCGACGAGCCCGTCAACGGCCTCGACCCCGAGGGCATCGTGTGGGTGCGCACCTTCATGAAGTCGCTAGCGGCGCAGGGTCGTACGGTCTTCGTCTCGTCGCACCTGCTGTCCGAGATGGCGCTCACCGCCGACGATGTGGTGATCGTCGGCCGGGGCAGACTCGTATGGCACGGCGCCATGGCCGATTTCATCGCGCAGCACTCCGATCACTCGGTGCGCGTCCGCAGCCCGCGCGCCGACGAGCTGGGCCGGGAACTCGCCCGCCGCGGCATAGGGGTGGCGCCGGCCGGCCCGCCCGGGGTGCTGACGGTGACGGGCGTCCCCACCGACACCGTCGGCGACGTCGCGGCCGAGCTGGGGATCCCACTCCACGAATTGGCAGGCGCGACAGCCTCATTGGAGGAGGCGTTCATGCGGTTGACCTCGGGCGCGGTGGAATACCACGGTGGGAGCGTCGCGTGATCGCGGGTGTGTTGACGGCGGAGTGGATCAAGCTGCGCACCGTGCGCGCCACCCCGTGGTGCCTGGGGCTGATGTTCGTCCTGTGCGTCGGGGTCAGCGTCATCATCGGGCTGGCGACGCACTCGCTGTCGGCCCCCGACGACGATCTCACGGGAATCGGCGGGAACGCGGGGATGCTGCTCATGGGCGCCGCCCCGGTGATCGGCTTCGCCGGGCTGCCCGGCTTCGGTGTGCTCCTGTGCGGGCTGCTCGGGGTGCTGAGTGTGACCACCGAGGCCCGCTTCGGCACCCTGCGTGCGACATTCCTCGCGGTGCCGAACCGCTGGGTCGCGTTGTCGGCCAAGCTGATCGTGGTGTGCGTGGCATGTGCCGTGGCCGCCTTCGTGACAGTCGCGGTGGGACTGCTCGCGTTCGTGGCCGTCGGCGGGGGCTCGGGCGGCGTGTCGCTGCTCGGCCCGGGCACGTCGATCTATCTCACGGTGCCCGTGTCCGCCGCCCTCGTCGCGGCCGTCGGCGTGGGCCTCGGGGCGTTGCTGCGCAACGCGGCCGGCGCGGTCACGGTGCTGCTGCTGTACTTCGTCCTGTTCGAGAACGTGCTGTCCTCGGTGCCCAAGGTCCGGGTGGTCGGTCCCTACCTGCCGTTCGCCAACCTGCAGCACTTCCTGCACGTCGCGCCCGGCCACTTCCGCTGGCCGCCCGCGGTGGGCGGCGGGTACTTCCTCGCGTTCGCGGCGGTGGTGTACCTCGCCGGTGCCGCTGTGGTCGCCCGTCGCGACGCGTGAGGGCGGTAGCGTTCCCGGCGTGACGGATCCGATCGAGGATTTCTGGGCCTGGTGGGCCGGGGCGCGCGCCGACGCGAGACGGGCGTTGGCGGACGGCGCGTTCGGCTCGCTGCCCGAGCAACTGACCCGGCGGCTGCGTGAGGTCGACGAGGAGCTCGACTGGGAGTTCGGGCACATCGACGAGCCGGGCCGGTGGTCGCTGGTGATCAGCGCGAACGGCGACCCCGAGCTGCGCCGGCTTGCCGAGCAGGTGTGTGCCGGGGCGCCCGCCGACGACCCGGACTTCGACTATCACCCTGCGCGACAACCGGATCCGGGCATCGTCGAGGTGGTGATGACGGTCGACGGCGGTCCGCTCGCGCTCGCCGACCTGCGGTTCGCGGTGACTGTCGATCGCGCCCGCCACGTGGTGGACGTGGCGGCGTATCACCCCGGGTTCGGCGCCGTCGACGAATCGGGGCGGCTCGCGGTGGTGTTCATGACGCTGGACAAGCTGCTCGGCGAGGACGCGGTGGAGCGGTGGATCGGGGAGGTCGCGACGGCCGCGGACGAACCTGCGGGCGCCGTTCCGCCGGCGGGATTGGCCGACATGGTCGCCGAGGTGGCGGCCGGTGCACCGGCGGACGGCTGGGTCGAGCTCCTCACCAGCACCCCCGATGGCGTGCCCATGCGGGTGGGTCTGCGTCGCCCGCTGCACTGGCTGGACCGGCCGCTGTGTACGCGCCTCGCGGTGCTGGAACGCGCCTTTCCCGCGGAGCGGGGCCGAGGCGGTGACGTGCCGCGCGGCGCAGTGATCGCGCAGCTGGAGGCCGATGAATCGGAACTGCTCGGCGGGCCGAACAGGGGAGCGTCGCCATGCCCGCTGATGACGCAGACCGTCGCGGGAAAGCGGACGCTGATCCTGGCCGTCGACCCCGAGGCCGATGCGGCTCCGTTCGCGGACTGGGCGGAGCGGTACGAGGCTCGGCTGAGCTTCCGCGACGACCCCGGCTGGAACATGCTGCGTCGCTATCGCTGACTGCGCCCGTCACGCGGGCGGTGCCTCCCGCAGCCGCCAGGACGCGTTGACGGCGCCGTGACCCGCGCCCAGCGGGTACGCCGCGTCGAGCGACCGGGTGACCCAACGCTTGCCGAACGCGACGGCCTCCGGCACCGTCGTCCCGTGCGCCAGCGCGCACACCATCGCCGCGCCGAGCGTGTCGCCCGCCCCGTGGTCGTGGGTTGTGACGATCCGGTGCGCCTCGAACTCGAGGAACTCGGTGCCGTCGTAGAGCAGATCGGTACTGGTCGCCGCGGTGCGCAGGTGCCCGCCCTTGACCAGCGCCCAGCACGGCCCCATGTCGTGCAGCGCCCGCGCCGCGTCGCGCTGCGTCGCCTCGTCGACGACCTCGATGCCGGTCAGCAGTCGTACCTCGTCGAGATTGGGGGTGACGACGGTGGCGAGCGGGAAGAGGCGGCCGACCAACAGCGCGAACGCCTCGGGGGACAGCAGCGGGTCGCCGTGATGGGACGCGCTCACGGGGTCCACCAGGAACGGTATCCCGGCCGCTCCCTCGCCTGTCCGACCGCCGATGCCCAGCTCGGCGGCGGTATCGGCGACGGCCGCGATGATGCCCGCGTCCGCCAGCATCCCGGTCTTGACGGCGCCGACCCCGATGTCGCCGATCACCGCCCGGATCTGCCCGGCGACCGTCGCCGGCGGGATCGGGTGGAACGCGCTGACGCCCAGGCTGTTCTGCACCGTCACCGCGGTCACTGCGCACGTGCCGTGCACGCCGGCGAGGGTGAACGTGCGCAGGTCCGACTGCAGGCCGGCGGCGCCTCCGGAGTCCGATCCGGCGATGGTCATCACCCGGACCGGCGTGTCACCGTGGGCGGGCAGGGGCAGCAGATCCATGCCGGTCACCCTATCGCCGGCGGTACGCCGGTCAGGTGTTTCGCCGTTGCGACGAGGAGTCATGCACCTTGATGCGTATCTTAGGTAGCACTATGATGCTTAGATGAGAACAACGATTACACTCGATGCCGATGTCGCTGGACTTGTGGCGGATGCGATGCACCGCCGCCGCCTGTCGAAGAAGCGCGTCGTCAACGAGGCGTTGCGGGCGGCACTTGCCCCCCAGGCGTCGCCGACGATGTCGTACGAGCCTCCCGTTCACCACACCGCCTTGGCACCTGGGCTCGACCTAGCCGGGTTCAACAGACTCGCCGACGAGCTCGAGGACCAAGCGATCATCGAGATCGCGACACGGAGCGCGCGTTGATAGTTCCCGATGTCAACCTCCTTCTCTATGCACACATCGACGCCTTCCCTCAACACGAACATGCTGTCGCGTGGTGGAGGGGTGTTCTCAATACCGGGACGCCCGTGGGGATCTGCGATCCCGTTGTGTTCGGCTTCCTACGCATCGCGACGAACCCGAGAGTCCTCGAGACGCCGCTGACCATCGGGAGTGCTACCGATATCGTCGAGGGGTGGTTCTCCCGGCCGACGGTGTCGCGGCTCGTCGGTGGCCCCGGGCATCTGCGCGCCGTGCTCGAGTTGCTCGCCGGGGTGGGAACCGCGGGCAACCTGACCACCGACGCGCAGATCGCGGCCCTGGCGATCGAGCACCACGCCGCCGTTTACTCGAACGATTCGGATTTCGTTCGCTTTCCGGCGGTGAAGTCGGTGAACCCGCTCAGCTGATCCGGTCCGCCCACACCCGCCACAGCGGGTTCACCGGCCCGTGGCCCGCGCCGAGCGGGTATGCCCACCGCAGCCCCTCGGTGACCCAGGCCTTGGCGAAGGCGACGGCGTCCGGCACCGTCATCCCGTGCGACAGCGCCGCCGTGATCGCGGCGGCCAGGGTGTCGCCCGCGCCGTGGTCGTGCGGGGTGTCGATGCGCTCGGCGCTCAGCTCGACGTACTCGTGGCCGTCGGACAGCAGATCGGGGCTGAACTGTGAGGTCCGCAGATGCCCGCCCTTCACCAACGCCCAGCGCGCACCCAGCTCCAGCAACGCGTGCGCCGCGCTCCGCTGCGACTCGGCGTCGGTGACCTGCACACCCGTGATCAGCCGCACCTCGTCGAGGTTCGGGGTCACGACGGTGGCGCGCGGGATCAGCACGGTGCGCACCGCGTCCAGGGCGTCCGCCGCGAGCAGCGGGTCGCCGTGCATGGACGCCGCAACGGGATCGACGACGAGCGGGACGGCGTGGTCCCGGCCGATTCCGACCTCGTCGGCCGCTGCCGCGACCGCCTCGATGATCGCCGTGGACGCCAGCATGCCGGTCTTGGCGGCGCTCACGCCGATATCGCCGACCACCGACCGGATCTGGGCCGCCACCACGTCGGGGGCGATCTCGCTGAAACCCGAGACCCCGACACTGTTCTGCACCGTCACCGCCGTCACCGCGACACAGGCGTGTAGCCCGAGTGTCGCGAAGGTGCGCATGTCGGCCTGGATCCCGGCGCCGCCGCCGGAGTCCGAGCCGGCGATGGTGAGCACCCGCGCGGGCGTCTCGCCTCGCGCGGGCGCGGGCAGCCTCAGGGTCCGCGGGTCCGTCATCAGGAGACGACCGGCAGGTACACCTTGCCGCCCGCGGCCACGAATTCGTCCGACTTCGCGTCCATGCCTGCGGCGATCTGCCGGTCGATGTCCTCCTGGGTCACCAGGTTGTGCTCCTGCGCATATGCGCGGACGTCCGCGCTGATCCGCATCGAGCAGAACTTGGGGCCGCACATCGAGCAGAAGTGTGCGGTCTTCGCCGGCTCGGCCGGCAGCGTCTCGTCGTGGTATTCCCGGGCGGTGTCCGGGTCGAGCGACAGGTTGAACTGATCCACCCAGCGGAACTCGAAGCGCGCCTTGGACAGTTCGTCGTCGCGGGCCTGCGCGCCCGGGTGTCCCTTGGCGAGATCGGCCGAGTGGGCGGCGATCTTGTAGGTGATCACGCCGACCTTGACGTCGTCCCGGTTCGGCAGGCCCAGGTGCTCCTTGGGAGTGACGTAGCAGAGCATCGCGGTGCCGGCCTGCGCGATCATCGCCGCGCCGATAGCGGAGGTGATGTGGTCGTACGCGGGTGCGATGTCGGTCGCGAGCGGGCCGAGGGTGTAGAACGGTGCCTCCTCGCACAGCTCCTCCTCGAGCCGCACGTTCTCGGCGATCTTGTGCATCGGGACGTGGCCCGGTCCTTCGATCATCACCTGCACGCCATACGATTTCGCGATCTTCGTGAGCTCGCCGAGGGTGCGCAGCTCGGCGAACTGGGCGGCGTCGTTGGCGTCCGCGATCGAACCGGGGCGCAGCCCGTCACCGAGGCTGAAGGTGACGTCGTAGTCGCGCAGGATCTCACACAGCTCGCGGAAGTTGGTGTACAGGAACGACTCCTGATGGTGGGCCAGGCACCAGGCGGCCATGATCGAGCCGCCGCGGCTGACGATGCCCGTGACCCGGTTCGCCGCCAGCGGCACGTACCGCAGCAGCACGCCCGCGTGCACCGTCATGTAGTCGACGCCCTGCTCGCACTGCTCGATCACGGTGTCCCGGTACACCTCCCACGTCAGCTTGGTGGGATCGCCCTTGACCTTCTCGAGCGCCTGGTAGATAGGGACGGTGCCGACGGGGACCGGCGAGTTGCGCATGATCCACTCGCGCGTCTCGTGGATGTCCTTGCCGGTCGAGAGATCCATGATGGTGTCGGCGCCCCACCGGGTGGCCCACACCATCTTCTCCACCTCCTCGGCGATCGAGCTGGTCACGGCCGAATTGCCGATGTTGGCGTTCACCTTGACCGCGAACGCCTTCCCGATGATCATCGGCTCGCACTCGGGGTGCCGGTGGTTGGCGGGGATGACGGCCCTGCCGATCGCGACCTCATCGCGCACGAACTCCGGGTCGAAGCCCTCCCGTGCGGCGATGTAGCGCATCTCGTCGGTGACGACTCCCGCACGGGCCCAAGCCAACTGGGTGGACGCACGGCCACCGTCGGGCTGCGTGACGGGGGCCGGGCGCTGCCAGACGTCCCGCGTCTTGGGCAGGCCGGTCCGTAGGTCGTGTACGTCGTCGGCCGACGGGTACTCCGTGTACGGGCCGGAGGTGTCGTAGACGTCGTGGTGGTCGCCGTTGGTCAGCGCGATCCGCCGGAAGGGGACGCGCATTCCGCCGACGGCGCGGTACTGCTTGCTAGACCCCTCGATGGGGCCGCAGGTGACGTCGGTGACGGTCGTGGTGGTGTGTGGACTGGGCACAGCAGGGCTCCTGACTCCCTACGCCGGCATTACCCGGACAGGTTCATACGGTCGACGCCCGCGTCAGGCGTCCTCTCAGCTCGTGCGACGAGCTCCCGTGTGGCTTGCGTTACCGAGGGTAGCCCACTCCGGCGGTGCGGGGGAGGTCTGCGCCACATCGCGCCGCGTTCCGGACCTCAGCGCCCGACGCGCCGCGGGCGCATATGTCGCGCACCATGGCGACCGGGCGTAGCCTGGCGGTGACAGTGATGGATGTCACACCGGGCGGCTCGATGGTCGAGTCGATGGTCGCGCGGTTGGCGGAGGAGGTCGATATGGCGCGCAACGAGACAGCCGGCGAGCGGGGATCCGTGGATGTCCCGCCACCCACGATGGAGCTGGCGGAGCCGCTGCGGTTGTTCGACAACCCCGTCCGGGACCGGTACGAGATGTGGTCGGGCGACGAGTTGATCGGCGTCGAGGGCTACGAGGTGACCGAGCACGGCGACGTGATCCTGCTGCACACGGTGGTCATGGAGAAGTTCGGGCAGCAGGGGTTCGCCCGGGGGCTGGTGCGGGGCGTGCTCGACGATGCCGCTGCCCGCGGCCGCCACGTGATCCCGGTCTGCACCTATGTGCGCAAGTTCATCGCCCGCTTCCCGCAGTACCAGGAGTTGGTCGCCGCCGCGAACGCGTAGGCTCCGGCACCCGATCACGGTTCGGTTCGGTCGCGCTGCTATCGCGCGCCGATGATCTCGTCGGCGACCCACTGCGCCGCACCGGCGGGATATGGCGCGGGCAGCGAGAGCACCAGGTGCCGGAAGCCGGCAGCCTCGAATTCGGCTATGGCCGAGCGGGTCTCGCCGGGGCGGTCGTAGGACACGGGCACGATCGTAGAGCGGGCGATCCCGGCCGGGTCGCGCCCGATCTCGTTGCACAACCGATCCAGGGTGGCGCTGCGTCGGGCGATGTCGCCGACCTCGCCGGGGATGTTGATGATGTCCGCGTGCTCGGCGGCGACTCGAAGGGTCGCGGTCGCGCGCCCGCCGATCATGATCGGCGGGTGGGGTCGCTGCACGGGCTTGGGGTTGCACCACGCGCCGGTCAGGTGATGGTGGGCACCGTCGAAGTCGAACGGCTCGTCGGCCGTCCAGAGCCGGCGGATGATCCAGCACGCCTCGGCCAGGCTGCCGACGGCATCGTCGGCGTCCACGTACGGCAACCCGTGTGCCTCGTATTCGCGTCGCGCCGTGGGAATGCTCGGTCGCGAGCCCGCGCCGATCCCGAAGTCGAGCCGCCCGCCCGACACGACGTCGACGGTCGCGGCGATCCGCGCGAGAATCGCCGGCGGTCGGAACCTGTTGCTGGACACCCCTATTCCAAGCCGGAGTCGCTCGGTCTGGGCGGCGAGTGCGGACAGTAGGGTCCAGCCCTCGAAGATCGGTCCGGACGGGTCGCCGGCGATCGGGAAGAGGTGGTCGAACAGCCAGGCGTGCGCTATCGCCGGCACGGCGTCGGCTTCGCGCCACACACGCAGGATGTCGTCGTAGGAGACCTGCTGGGGCGCTGTAGCGATGCCGAAAGACGTTGTGGTCATGGGATCTCTCCTCGGCGGAGTGGATGGGCGGAGCGGGCGGGTACCGTCTTAATCGGAACCACGCTCCACTTACTATACGGAGCGGTGTTCCGATCGACCAGGGGGTGGAGAGAGAAGTGGGAGATATGAACGCGGCGCGGGCCCCGCGGAAGCGCGCCGACGCACGCCGCAACGAGCAGGCCCTGCTGGACGCGGCGGCACGCGTGTTCGTCCGGTCCGGCGTGGACGCGCCGGTCCGACAGGTGGCGGCCGAGGCGGGAGTCGGCATGGGCACCTTCTACCGGCACTTCCCGACCAGGGCCGACCTGGTGGTCGCGGTCTACCGGCACCAGGTCGAGGCCTGCGCGGAGGCCGGTCCGGCGCTGCTCGGCCAGTCGCCGTCCCCGTACGGGGCGCTGTGCCGCTGGGTGGACGTGTTCGTCGACTTCCTGGTCACCAAACACGGGTTGGCCGCGGCGATGCGGTCGGACAGCGGTGGGTTCGAATCCCTGCACGCCTACTTCCTGGACCGGCTGGTCCCCGTCTGCGCCGACCTGCTGGCGGCCGCGTCCGCGGCGGGTGAGGTCACCAGGGACGTCGACGCGTTCGCCTTCATGCGCGCGATCGGCAGCCTGTGCATCGACGCCCGCGATCCGCGCTACGACGCCCGCGGGATGGTCGCGCTGCTGCTGGCGGGCCTGCGCCCAGCGAGTCGGTAGCCTGTTGCCTCTATAACGGGACGTGAGCGACCGTTCTGCCTCTGCCACTGAGGCCTGCGGCGGCGACCGAGCGGATCGGCTGGCGGCGTGTCGCGGCTGAAGGACTCCGGTCTCGGCGCTCGATGGGGACGGTGCTGATGTGTGGTCGAGGCTAGAACGCGGTCGACGTCCAGTACCCGTACCGGTGGTGCTGCGTGAAGCCGAGCCGGGAGTACATCGCTCGGGCGGGGGAGTTGCTCTCGAGCACCTCGAGGAAGCAGCGCTCCGCGCCGTGGGCGATGCCCTCGGCGGCGAGCGCGCGCAGCAGGTCCGTCGCCAGGCCGTGTCGGCGGAAGCGCTCGTCCACCACGAGCGAGCCGATGCCGGCCCACAGCGTGCCGGACGCGGGGTCATCGCCGTCGCGCGTGAGCGACAGGCGCACCGCGGCGGCGACGTCACCGTCGAGCACGATCTCGCCGAACCGCACCGCGCCGATCACCTGCCGCACCCAGTCCGCCGACACCGCGGAGCTGGACTGCAGCGCCAGCCAGCCCGGCGACGGTGCGTCGGACCACGTCACGTGGGGGCTGACGGTGGCGATCCGGGCGCCGTCCGCGACGAAGACGGCCGACTCGCGGTCGAGGCCGCCGGGGCGGTCGCGGCCGGCGAGCCGGTCCACCCACTGCAGCCGCAGCGGCAGCCCGCGCTCGGTGTACCAGGCACGGACACCGTCGAGCCGATCGAGCGACGCCGCGGGACTCAGTGGCGCAGCCGAGTTGGCGCGGCCGCCGGGGAGCGAACCGGCGGACCGGCACAGCCAACCGTCGACCTCGGCGCGTTCGAGCGACGGCCAGCACCGTGCCTCCGCTCGCACCAGCGCGCGGATGTCCCGGTTGCGGATCGGTCGCGGCGGAATCGCCTTGAGCGCCACCACATCCGAGCGGCGGATCGAGTGCAGCTCGCCGTCGCGCTCGACGACCAGGGGGTCGCCGTCGGACTCGAGCGTGCCGATCACGTCCGTGGCCTGACCGGACGGCAGCAACCGGCGGACCACCACCCGGCTGCCCGGGGCCGGGCTAATCGTCGTGCCCGAAGGGGTCGGCGACGGTGCCGGGCGTCCACGTGAGCCCGGGCACGCCCCAGCCGTTCTGCTTGATGGCCTTCTTCGCCCGCCGGGCGTTGCGGCCGACCAGCACGTCGGTGTAGAGGAAGCCGTCCAGGTGCCCGGTCTCGTGCTGCAGCATCCGCGCGAAGAAGCCGTTGCCCTCGATCTCGACCCGGTTGCCGTCGCGGTCGGTGCCGGTGACCCTGGCCCAGTCGGCGCGACCGGTCGGGAACGACTCGCCGGGCACCGACAGGCAGCCCTCTTCGTCGTCGTCCGGGTCGGGCATCGTCTCGGGGACCTCGCTGGTCTCGAGGACGGGGTTGATCACCTCGCCGCGGCGGCGCTCGCCGATCGCGTCGTCGGGGCAGTCGTAGACGAACAGCCGCAGGGCGCGCCCGACCTGATTGCCGGCCAGGCCGACGCCGTTCGCGCGGTCCATGGTCTCGAGCATGTCGTCGAGGAGGGCCACGATCTCGGCGCCGGGCCGGCCGTCCGCGTCGAGGTCGACGGGGGTGGTCGGACGGTGCAGGACGGGCTCGCCGACGATGCAGATAGGGAGGATCGCCATGGGGATCAAGGGTACTGACACCGTGCCGTGACATCGGGCGCACCGTGCCGTGACATCGGGCGCACCGCGCCGTCACATCGGGCGCACCGCGCCGTGCCGCGGCGCGCATAGCCCCTGCGACACGGCCCGCAGTCCGCCGTCACGGTTCACGCGGCGTGGTTAGATTGGTCCGAACTACACGGCTGTAACCCTTCGATTCCCCAGGGAGTGGCATGGACGGCGCGACCGCGCGCGAGACGGCGACCACGGCACCCGCTGCCGCGCATGCGGGCGACGCCGCCGCCGGTGAGCGTGGTGAGAACGGCCTGACCAGGCGGGAACGCGACATCCTCGCGTTCGAGCGGCAGTGGTGGAAGTACGCGGGCGCCAAAGAGGACGCCATCAAGGAACTCTTCGACATGTCCGCCACCCGGTACTACCAGGTGCTCAACGCCCTGGTGGACACCCCCGAGGCGCTGGCCGCCGACCCGATGCTCGTGAAGCGACTGCGGCGCGTCCGCGCCAGCCGGATGAAGGCGCGCGCCGCCCGCAAGCTCGGCTTCGAGATCAATTGAGCTTCGCCGGAATCGCGCGGATCGCCGTATAGGGTGGCGGGCGTGAGTACCACCGACCATCAGCGCAAGGTGCCGATCCGCGCGATCATCATGATCCTCGTCGCGCTGGCCATCGCGTTCGCCGGCCTCGGCTGGCACGCCGTCGCGACCCGCGATTCGGACCCCGACTCCGCGCTGCACGCGCAGGCGGCCAAGCTGTCGGCGACGGCGCCCGCCGCACCGTCGGGGGCCAGCGAGTCGGCGGCACCGTCGTCCGCCCCGGCCGCAGCCCCGGCCGCGTGTGTGTACAGCGAGGAGGGGGCGTCCGCCGCCGCCAGGGCCGCGGTCGCCGAGATCAAGAAGGCCGGCGTCACCGTCCGCGGCGAGGTCGCCACTTGGAAGGGCAAGGCGCCCAGAGCCACCGTCGTCTACTACGGCGCAGGGCAGGAGAACGCGGCCGGGCGGGTCGCCGCCGCCATCGATCACGGCTCGAGCGCGGCGCCACGTCCGGCGGGTGCCGAGCAGTGTGCGGAGGGCCTCGTCGTCGTGGTGGTCAAGTAGCCGACCCACCGAGCGTGTGCCGCCACCGCGGGCGGATATGATTCGACACGATCTCAGCCGGCCACGTAAGGAGCCCTCGATGACGAAGCGTATGTCCCGTGCCCTGATCCTCCCAGTGGTGGTGTTGGCGGGCGCCGGACTCGCGGCGTGCAGTACCAATGAGAAGCCCGCCACCTCGGTCGCGACCGCGCCGGCAGTGGTGACCACGGCTCAGCAGGTACCCGAGGCGGGACTCAACGGCGGCGGTTCGGCTGATGCGGGTAGCTCGGCCGGCGCCGGCGAGTCGAGCTCGACGTCGACGTCCACGTCGGCCAGCGCGACGCTGAAGAAGGTCGACGGCTCCAATGCCGGCACCGCGACGTTCACGGAGAAGGACGGCGTCGTGGTCATCGATGTGAAGGCGACCGGCCTGCCCGCCGGCTTCCACGGCCTGCACATCCACTCCGTGGGCAAATGTGAGGCGAGCTCGACGGCGGCCACGGGAGGCCCTGCCGGCGCCTTCCTGTCGTCCGGTGGCGACTTCCAGGTGAGCGGCCACACCGGCCACCCGGCGAGCGGCGATCTGGTGTCGATCTACGTCAACAGCAACGGCACCGGCGAGACCGTCACCACCACCAACGCGTTCAAGGTGTCCGAGCTGACGTCCGGCGTCGGGACCTCGATCGTGATCCACGCCGACGCCGACAACTTCGGCAACGTTCCGGCCAGCGAGTACAGCAACATCACCCCGGGCCAGTCGGTGCCGGATATGAACACCCTCGACACCGGTGACGCAGGTGCTCGCATCGCCTGCGGCGTGATCAAGGCCGGCTGACCATCGACCCCGCGGCGGGCGGAGCGACGGGAGTGCGTCCCATTCCGTTCTTGGCATCTGCGCGGCCGACGCTCGGTGTCGAGTGGGAGCTTGCGATCGTCGATCGCGGGACGGGCGACCTGGCCAGCCGGGCCTCCGAACTGTTCGACAGAGTGCGCGCGCAGAGTGCGGAAGTGCGGAGCCGAGTCCACTCGGAGTTGCTGCGCAACACCATCGAGGTGGTCACCGGCATCTGTGACACCACTTCCGACGCGATGGCCGACCTGGCCGGCACACTGCGTGTGGTGCGGCACGCAACGGATGCGATGGGTGTCGACCTGTTCGGCGCCGGGACACATCCGTTCGCGCAGTGGTCGGGCCAGGAACTCACCGAATCGCCTCGCTACGACGAGCTGATCAACCGCACGCAGTGGTGGGGACGGCAGATGTTGATCTGGGGCGTGCACGTGCACGTCGGCGTGAACCACCGGGACAAGGTGCTGCCGATCATCTCGGCGCTGCTCACCTATTACCCGCACCTGCTGGCCCTGTCGGCGAGCTCCCCGATGTGGGCGGGCCACGACACCGGATACGCCAGCACCCGCGCCATGATGTTCCAGCAGCTGCCCACGGCGGGCCTGCCGTTCCAGTTCCAGAAGTGGTCGGAGTTCGAACGCTTCGTCCACGACCAGATGACCACCGGGATCATCGACCAGCTCAACGAGATCCGCTGGGATGTCCGGCCCGCGTGCCATCTCGGCACCATCGAGGTCCGCGTGTGCGACGGGGTGTCCAACTTCGCCGAGCTCGAGGCGCTGGTCGCGCTGATCCACTGCCTGGTGGTGTGGCTCGATTCTCGTCTCGATGCCGGCGAGGAGTTGCCGCAGTTGCAGCCCTGGCATGTGCAGGAGAACAAGTGGCGCGCCGCCCGGTACGGCACGGACGCGATCGTGATCCTCGACGCGGACAACAACGAGCGCCTGGTGACCGACGATCTGGACGACCTGCTCGAGCAGCTCGCACCGGTGGCCCGACGGTTGCGGTGCGAGCGCGAGCTGGCGGCCGTCGCCGACATCCCGCGCCGGGGCGCCGCCTATCAGCGGCAGCGCGCCGTAGCGGGGGGTGTGTGCAGCCCCGAGGTGTACCGGGACGTGGTGAAGATGGTGACGGGCGAGCTGATCGTCCCGTGATGCGCACGGCGGCACGGGGTCACGGTGCTACCTCGGCCCAAGCCTCGAATGGTGCGTCACCGCCGGGCTCTCCCGTGGTGCGGCCCGCGAGAGCGAGCGCCTCGCGGAGGTCGCCGGTCGGCGGCACCGTGATCGCGGCGCCGAAAGCCCTTCCGGGGCCGCGGCTCTCGTCGGGCACTCGGCGCAGGACGCGAACCGCGAGGTCGACAGTGGCGGACGCCGGCGCGTACGGCAGCCCGAGTGCTGTGGCAAGGTCCCAACCGTGGACGACGGTGTCGACCACCTGGAACGCGTAGAGCTCATCGAGTCGGCGCGGGCCGAGCGGCTCGACCGTGACGATCTGTGTCGGGTCGTCGGCGCCGCGGAACGCGGTCAGCATCGCATCGGCAGAGCTGCGATAGGTCGGATCGCTCTGTTCCACAGTCGTATTCATGACTGTCGCGGAATCCCCGGCGGCCGCCGCGAACTTCAGGTTCTCCGACTGGAGATGTGCCAGCAGGTCGGCGAGGTCCCACCCCTCGCACGGGGACGGTCGGGCGAGGTCGGCAGGGGTGATCAGGTCGGTGAATGCGGCGACGGTGCCGGTCGCTGCGGCGAGCAGGGTGACGTCCATGGATGTGTCCTAGTCGGTGGAGTGCGCCGGGTGATGAGTCGCGGCGGCGAGAAGCGTTCGGAGCGTGGCGCGTTCGGCGTTCGCGAGGTGCGCGAGCAGCTCGTCCTCGCGGCGGTGGATCGCCGCACGGATCGTGGCGGTGACCCGCGCACCGTCGGGGGTGACGACAAGGGAGTACGCCCGGCGGTCCGCTCCGCGCTCGCGGATCACCAGGCCCCGGTCGGCGAGGAGGTCGATGTCGCCCACGATCCGGTTGACACTGTAGGAGAGTCGCTCCGCGATCGCCCGCTGACTGGGGGCTGCGATCTGCTCCGCTGCCGACAGGATCGCGTACTGCCACATCGTGAGTTCTTCGGCGTCGGCGCACTCGTCCTCGATCCGGCGCAGTGCCCGGGCGAGGGGCGCGACGAGGGCGAGTAGGTCCGGGCGATCGATCACAGTAAGGATATTATCACTAAGTTGTGATTAATCGCGGGTCTCGACTGCTCCCGCCTGAACGCCAGCCGTCAAGGCGCTGCTGGGCCGTGTCGGGATCCAGGCTTCTACGACACGGTCTCGGGGTCGGAGTGATGCGAGGGGAGATGAGTCGGTCGCCGCACCCTCGGCACCTGAGGTGACGCCTGAAAGGCTGAGGCCGGGGGCCTGGCAACCGGGTCACGGGCGGGAGACCCGCGCTGCGGCGGCATTCACATCGAGTGTCTGCCGGCGTCGACCGCGTCCCGTGCCGAAGTCTGATCGGCGCCGAGTCCGATCATCACGGTGGCCACTGTTTGTGCGAAGGAACGCACGGGTTCGGGTTCGGTGTCCATGTAGCCGGCGAGTTCGAGCATGAGGTGGCCGTGGATGCTGATCCAGAGTTGTCGGGTCGCGGTCCGGGGTTCGTCCACCGTGAGATCGCCGGCTTCGACTGCGGCTCGGCAGTGTCGGTGGAGGAAACGCAGAGTCTCTATGCCCTGCTCCAAGTCGTGCCCGGATCGCTGGTAGCCACCGACGGTCTCGGCGGCGAACATGACCGCGTAGAGGTGGCGGTGGGTGAGGGCGAAGTCTCGTTGGATCTGCGCGATGGTCCAGATGTCGGCCAGGTGCTCCCCGGTGAACTGTTTGGGTTCCAGCTCTCGCAGGAGCAGTGTGAACCCGTGGTCGACGACCGACGCGACCAAGCCTCCCATCGAGCCGAAGTCGGTGTAGATCGCCATTCGGGAGGTCCCGACCTGGGCTGTGACCTTCCGTGCGGTCATCGTGTCGGGCCCTTGCGTCTCCAACAGGTCGACTGCCGCGGCGGTGAGCTGCGTACGGCGATCACGATTCGGGGGGCCGTCCATCTGCGCGATTCTAGCGTCGCAGTGGGTGCTGTGATCCGACCGCAGAGTCCTATGACACTGTCATGGCCATGTGTTATAACAGTGTCATGCGCATTGTTCAGCTCGCTCCGAACCTGATCTCCCGGGTGGATCAGTTGCGGGCCCTGGCCGCCGACCCCGGTGCCGAGGTCTACCTCGACCCCGATGCCGTGGACCTGGAAGCGTGGAATCACGTCGGGGACCCGTTGTGCGAGGCACTGTTGGGGCTGATGAGCAGGCGCAAGCTGATGGGCGGCGACATCTATGCCAACGCGCGGACGTTGGAGGCCGAGGGAGTGTCGGAGGCGGTGGCGTTCTTCGCCGATGTCGAGGCCGTGCCGTCGTGGCTGGACTTCGAGACGCTGCGGCCCGGCGCATCGATGGGGCGGCGCAACCCGGTCGGGATGCTGTTCGGGATGCATGGCGGGCTGCCGTTCACTTACATCGACCCGTCGACAGCCGAGGTCATGGGGAGCACCGGGCGGTTCGCGCGCGACGGCGACTACCGGCGCCGGTTCTGGGAGACCGCGACCGGCTTCGCGGGCGCTCTCGATGTGGACGGCATGATGCCGGGCGGCGAGCGGTGGATCCAGTGGGTGCGGATCAGGTTCTTGCACACGATGATCCGGATGGGCATCCTCCGCGGAGGACAGTGGCCCCTCGGCGATGTCGCCATGCCGATCAGCCAGGTCGCCTCTGCTGCGACGGCGCACATATTCGGGCCCTACCGGGTCGGGATCGTTCGGTACCTGGGCGGTGTGGTCACTCCGGAGGAGGCTGACAGCTTCGCCTTGATGTGGCGGTGGGTGGCGCGTATCGAGGGCGCCAACAACCAGCTGCTGGGTCGCACGCACGCGGAACAGTTCGAGCTGCAGGCCCGGGAGCACCGGTTCCTCTACGGGCGTACCGAGAAGGCCCGGGAGATGACCGCGGCGTTGATCGACGGGTCCGCGAAGATGAAGGCGTTCGTGCTTCCGCGGCGCGTGCACTCGGCATTGGTGCGTCAGATCCTCTCCGAGCAGATGGTGCAGACTCTGCCCGGCCGCGATGTGCCCGGCGACCTGGGCGTACCACCCGATCCGCTGGGCGAGAACGCCGTCAAAGCACTCGCGCTCGGGTTGAAGGGCCTGAACCAGGTCACCCGGCTGCGGCCGGTCCGACGGCTCGCCGACGCGAATGGGCAGGCGCTGCTGGACCGCATCATCGAACGCGGCCTGGACGGCATCGAAGCCGAGTACCGCGGCACCCCGGTCGCCGGCAAGCCCACCGATCAGTAGTAGCGCCGTAGGCGGCCACCGATGGCTGCGCCCCACTCGTCGACGATGACAGGAGCAACGATATGGCCCCCACACCATACCAGGTGACATTCGCCACCGTGGTCGAGTTGGAGACAGCGGTCGAAGACCTGACCAAGGGGGCCGCACACTGGGCCACCCTCGGCCTACCTGAGCGCATCGCGCTGCTGCAACGAACCCATCGCTGCACTGCGGACGCAGCACAGGAGTGGGCGGGCGCCGCCGTCGCCGCGAAGGGGACGCCGCTAGGGCCGTGGGAGGGCGAGGAGTGGATCTCGGGGCCGTACGCCGCCTTGGCCGGACTCGGCGCCGCGGTGCAGTCCCTCTCCCTGATCGCCGAGGGCAGATCCCCACTCGACGGCGTGAGATCAGGCAGGGCTCCGGGCGAACGCACCAAGTTCATCGTCATGCCCGCGAACCCGCTCGAATGGACCCTGTTCCACGGGTTCACCGGCGAGGTGTGGCTCGAGCCCGGCATCACCGCCGACCGGGCGAGAGCCGATGCCGGCCTGGGGGCGAAGCGGCTCGGCGAGAACGGCGGCGTCGGACTCGTGCTCGGGGCGGGCAACATCTCCGCGATCGGACCGCTGGACGTGCTCTACGAGCTGGTCGCCTACAACCGGGTCAGCATCCTCAAGCTCAACCCCACCTTCGGATCCCTGCTGGGAGCCTATGAGAAGGCGTTCGCGCCGCTGATCGAGGCGAACCTGCTGCGCATCGTCAACGGCGGAGCCGAGGTCGGCTCCCACCTGACCGCTCACGCCGGTATCGACCACGTCCACATCACCGGCTCCGGGATCACCCACGACCTGATCGTCTGGGGCTCGTCCGCGGACAAGACGGGCGCACCGAAGCTGGACAAACCCATCACCAGCGAACTGGGCGGAGTCTCCCCGGTCATCGTGATCCCGGGAAGATGGTCCGAAGCCGACCTGCGCTACCAGGCCGAGCAGATCGCCACCCAACGCCTGCAGAACTCCGGGCACAACTGCATCGCCACCCAGATCGTCATCCTCTCGGGCGACTGGCCGCAGAAGCAGGAGTTCCTCGCCGAACTCCGGCGCGTCCTCGACACCCTCCCGAAGCGCGAGTCGTGGTACCCGGGGACCGACAGGAAGCTCACCGCCGCCACCACGTCCTACCCCGAGGCCGAAGTCCACGCCGGGCGCCTGCTCGTCGAGGTCACCGACACCACGAGCCAGGACCTCTTCACCACCGAATACTTCGGGCCTGTCCTCGGGCACACCACACTGCCCGGCATCGGCTCCGAATTCTTCCGGGCAGCAGTGGAGTTCGCCAACACCCGACTCGACGGGACACTCGGTGCCAGCATCGCGGTGGCACCGGCGGACAGACGGGCCATGGGCAGGGAATTCGACGAGATCCTGGCCGCCCTGCACTACGGCTCGATCGGCGTCAACGTCTGGTCGGCCATCGCCTTCCTCGGCGCGCCCTTCACCTGGGGCGCCTACCCCGGGAACACCCTCGACGACGTGGGGTCGGGCATCGGAGTGGTGCACAACTCCCACCTGATCGCCGACACCGAGCGGTCGGTGATCTACGGCCCGTTCCGGCCCTTCCCTCGGTCCGTGCTGCACGGCGAAGCGTCGCTGTTCCCCAAGCCACCGTGGTTCGTCACGGCCAAGACCGCCAAGAGCACCAACCAGAGACTCACCAGGTTCGCCGCAGCGCCTAGCTGGTTCAAGCTCCCCGGCATCTTCGGCGACGCATTCCGCGGCTGAAGCGGACCGCCGATGACGATCACGAGCACCTATCCCGACGTCGACATCCCGGACGTCGGCGTCTACGACTACCTGTTCGCCGGCCTGCGTCCCGACGAGCTGATCGCGGTCGCGATCATCGACGGCGAACGGAGCCTGACCTACGGTGAGCTCCAGGCCGCAGTGAACGCGTTCGCCGGGGCACTCGCCGCTCTCGGCGTCACGCCCGGCGACGTGGTCGCCCTGCACGCACCCAACGGCATCGGATTCGCCGTGGCCTTCCACGGCATCCTCCGGGCGGGCGCGACGGTGACCACCGTCAACGCCCTCTACTCACCGCACGAGATCGCGAACCAGCTGCGCGACTCCCGAGCCTCGGCGTACATCACGATCTCCTCATTGCTCCCGGCCGCCCTGGCCGGTACTGAGGAGGCGGGCCTGAGCACAGACGCGTTCATCGTGCTCGA
Organism: Tsukamurella soli; assembly: GCF_039541155.1. Classification (NCBI taxonomy): domain Bacteria; kingdom Bacillati; phylum Actinomycetota; class Actinomycetes; order Mycobacteriales; family Tsukamurellaceae; genus Tsukamurella; species Tsukamurella soli. The sequence goes on along the minus strand of NZ_BAABFR010000053.1, from coordinate 12,293 downwards.
CGCCGTCGAGGGGTACCCGTCCCTGACCGAACTGCTCGCCGCTGGAGAGCCCGCGCCGCAGGTCGATCTCGACCCGAAGACCCACCTCGCGGTGCTGCCCTATTCGTCGGGCACCACGGGCCTGCCCAAGGGCGTCATGCTGACCCACACCAACCTCGTGGCGAACATCGCCCAGTGCACGCCGGCACTGAAGGTGAGCCCCGACGACGCGGTGATCGCGGTGCTGCCGTTCTTCCACATCTACGGCATGAACGTCCTGCTCAACCTCACCCTGCGCAACCGTGGCACCCTGGTCACCCTGCCGAAGTTCGACCTCGTCGAATTCCTGACCACGATCCGCGACCGTCGGATCACCTATGCCTTCATCGCACCCCCCGTGGCCGTCGCGCTGGCCAAGCATCCGATCGTCGACTCCTACGACCTCTCCAGCCTGCGCGTCGTCGTGTCCGGCGCCGCACCGCTGGACGAGACGCTGGGCGAGGCGCTGGTCCAGCGCCTCGGTATACGACTGCTCCAAGGCTTCGGGATGACCGAGCTGTCACCGGTCTCCCACGTCACCCCGTTCGACGACCCGCACGTGTCGGTCGGATCCATCGGAACCGCGATCCCCAACATTGAGTTCAAGATCGTCGACCCCGACACCGGAGACGAGATCACCTGGACGCCTGGCGAACCCAGCGCGCCCGGCGAGATGCTCGTGCGCGGCCCCAACGTCATGCAGGGCTATCTCGGTAACCCCGAGGCGACCACGTCGACCATCGAGCCCGACGGCTTCCTCCACACCGGCGACATCGTCGTGGTCGGCCCTCAGGGGGAGGCCTACGTCGTGGATCGACTCAAGGAACTCATCAAGTACAAGGGGTATCAAGTCCCGCCCGCCGAACTCGAAGCCGTTCTACTCACCCACCCGGCGATCGCCGATGCCGCCGTCGTGGCCCACCCCGACGAAGAGGCCGGCGAGCTCCCCCGCGCCTTCGTCGTCCTCCAACACGGCGCATCCCTATCCGCCGCCGAGGTGATCGACTACGTCGCCGACCGCGTCGCTCCGCACAAGAAGGTGCGCATAGTCGACTTCATCGACACCGTGCCCAAATCCGTCAGCGGCAAGATCCTGCGTAAGGATCTGAAGGGACGGCGGCGCGTCGCCCCATCGCCCTAGCTGTCTTCGGCCTGGTGTCCGTCACGAGGCCCGTCGGTACGGTGGTGGGCGACGACGGGAGTGGCCGATGACTTCTCCGAGCGGTCCCGAGTGGCAGCAGAACGATTCGCGAGGGATTCCCCGTACCCCTCCGTGGCCCGATGGCCAGTGGCAGGGTGTATCGCCGGCCGACGCGAGCGGTTACTGGGGGACGCCGATGCCGGAGCCCGTCGGCGGGCGCCAGTACGGCGCCCCGCGGTTCCGCTACCCGCCACCGTCGAACCCCGGCGCCCGGGATCCCCGCGATCTGGGCCTGCCGCTCTACGGCGCCCCGTTCGCTCAGTCCGTGGTACGTTTCTTCCGCGGCTACGTCCGCTTCTCGGGTCGCGCGTCGCGGAGCGAGTACTGGTGGGCACAGTTGTTCTGCTTCGTCACCCTCCTCATCGTCATGGCGCTGGTGGCCGCGATCGTGTTGGTCGGACTCGCCATCGGGAGCGACGGCGATGGTCTCAGCGCCGTCGGGATAGCGATCACGGTCGTCGGCGCCGCCGTCGCCGTCCTGGCGATCTTCGGGCTACTCCTGCCCATGTACGCCGTCGGTGCGCGCCGGTTGCACGATGCCGGCTACCCAGGAGCATGGATCCTGTGCGCGTTGATCCCCTATGTCGGCGGTCTCGTGTGGATCGTCGTCGGCGTGCTCGACACCAACCCCTCGGGCATGCGGTTCGACCGATGATCGACGTGGCTTAGTGCGCGGAGGCCCCTCACGCAGGCGTATTGTGGCAATCGGACAAACGAAATATCGAAGGAGGGTGGGCGTGGCGACCACAGTGAATATCCCGCAGGAGGAACTGGCTGAGCTCATGCGCCTCACGGGGGCGGCGACGAAGAAGGATGCGGTCAACTTCGCGGTGACGCGCACACTGCAACTGCTGCGTCAGAACGAGGCCATCGACAAGGTCCTGGCGATGGGCGGGGACCTCCTGTTGTCTCCTGAGGAGGCGGAGGCACGGCATCGGGCGTTGTCCGGTGACTGATCCGTCCGCCGGCGTAACGACGGGGCGTCCCCCGACGGGATTCGTTGTGGACACGTCGGTGTTCCAGGCGTTCCTGCGCCGGCGCAATCCGGAATTGTCTGCGTATATCGATCGGGTCCGTCGGGATGTGGCGATGTGCATCACCCCGGTTCTGGAGGGCGAGTACAAGTTCGCCGCGCGGAGCCCCGCCGAGTGGGCGACATTGGACGACCTGTGCTCCGCTCTGGTCGACATCCCCACGACCAGGGAGATCGGTGCGGAGGCCGTATCGATCATCGATGATCTGGGCACGGAGGCTCACATGTTCGGCGCGGTGCAGATCACCGATGCGCTCATCGCGTCCGCCGCGCTGCTCCACGATCTGGAGATCGTGCACAACGACCGTGACTACGAGCACATCGCTACCGTCCGACCGGACTTGAGGCAGACCCGGATCCGCCTGTAGTCCCGGACCGACGAAACGGTGCACATGTCGGTCAGTCGCGCGCGCCGGTCTCCACATCGTCGGGGTCGATCGTCGCATCGCGCAGGCGCTGCTCCTGGTAGGCGACGCGGCCGATGCGGTGGGCGACCACGGGGGCGGTGAGTCCCGTGAACAGCCCGGCCAGGAGCAGCATCCATACGTCCACGGCGTGCTGCAGCTGGATTCCCGCACCGGCGAGGCACAGCAGCAGGCCCAGCGTCTGCGGCTTCGAGGCGGCGTGCATGCGGGTCAGGGTGTCGGGGAACCGGACGATACCGATCGCCGCTGTCAGCGCAAGGAGCGCGCCGCTCAGCAGCAGCACCGCCGTGACGATGTTCGCGATCACCGTCGGCCTCCTCGGTCGCCCTGGTCGCCACGTACCGGCCCATCCGATGCGGTCCAACCGCCTCCCGTCGGGTCCTCGTCGGGCCGGTCCGGCACCCGGAACCGGGCTACCGACGTGGACCCCACGAAACCGATCAGCGACAGCGCGACGATGCCGGGAACCACCGTCGAGTTGCCGCTGAACGCGGCCCAGACGGCGAGTCCGCACATCGCTATCGCCACGAGCGCGTCCACCGCGACCACCCGATCCAGGGTGCTGGGCCCGTCGAGCAGGCGGTAGGTGGTGATCGCCGCCGCGAGCACCAGGATCACGGCGGTCGCGACGTACACCGCGGTCATCGGCGTTCCTTCTGATCAACCGGAGTCCGGTCGTCGCCGTGCAGGGGGCTGGCGTGCCACTCCGAGTCGCGCTCGAATGCCAGCACGAACAGTCGCTCCAGCCGCTTGGTGTCCCGGTAGAAGTTACGTACCCCCTTCTCCGAGCCCACGCCGATCACATGCACGTACAGCAGCCGGCGATCGGTGTCGATGTCCAGCACGACGGTGCCGGGTACCAGGTTCATGGCGTCCACCAGCAGGGTGAGGACCAGGTCGGACTTCACCGACACCTTGGCGCGCAACACCGCGGACAGCGGCGGCGCCGCAGGACGCACCGCGAACCACGCCACCTGCACCGACGATCGGACCATCTGCGCGGCCAGGAGACCGAACAGCTGCAGCAGCGAGAGCACGTGCAGCCGGCCCTCCACCGGCGCGGGCGGCAGCGGCAACACGACGAGGATCAACAGGGCCACGAGGACGCCGGCCAGCATGTCGGCGGGCGACAGTGTGCCCCACAGCATCACCCACACGGCGGCGAGCCACACGACCTGCGCCAGCTTGAGAGCCACCGCGCGGCGGTCGCGCCAGTCGGGCACCACGCGTCGCAATAGTGCCTCAGCCATGTGTGCCTCCCGTCGTGTCGGCCGCGTGCGCGGCACCGTCGGCTCCCGCTTGCCCCGCGTGCGCGGGTCCTGTGTGTGCGGCGTCTGCCGGTACCGATCCCGCGTGCGCGGCGGCCTCCGTCTCCCGCCTGTGCAGGGCGGCGCGCGCATGCTGGTAGTCGACCCCGAGCACGGCGTGCACGTAGTCGTCGCGGCCGATCAGCTGGTGCGCGGCACGGTCGGTGACAGCGAACATCGGCCCCGCGAACAGGGCCACGGCGAGGCCGGCGACGAGCAGCGTCACGGTGGGCACCACCATCCCGATCGGCATCCGGCCCGGGTCCTCGCGGTCGGAGAACTCGATCACGTCACCGTCGTCGAGCAGGGCCTGCGGTCGGGCCCCGGCGAGCTGCCCCTCGGGTGCGTCGGCGCGGGCACGCCAGAAGGCCTTGGTCCACACCCGCGCCACCGCGTACAGCGTGAGCAGCGAGGTGACGACGCTGCCGGCAACCAGCACCCAGGCGAGCACCGTGCCCTTCTCCGCGCCCGCCTGCAGCAGGCCGACCTTGCCGATGAAGCCCGAGAACGGCGGTATGCCGCCGAGGTTCAGCGCAGGCAGGAAGAACAGGAGAGCCAGTAGCGGGCTCGTCGCAGCCAACCCACCGAGGCGCCGCAGCGACGCCGCACCGGCCTGCCGCTCGATCAGGCCCACCACCAGGAACAGTGTGGTCTGCACCAGGATGTGGTGCGCCACGTAGAAGATCGACGCCGACAGCCCCAGGGGCGTTGACAGCGCTATCCCGAAGATCATGTAGCCGATGTGGCTGACCAGGGTGAACGACAGCAGGCGTTTGATGTCGGTCTGCGCGATGGCGCCCAGGATGCCCACGATCATCGTCAGCAGCGCGGCGATCATCAGGACCGTGTCGAGCGAGCCGCCGGGGAACAGCAGCGTGTGCACCCGGATGATCGCGTACACGCCGACCTTGGTGAGTAGGCCGGCGAACACCGCGGTCACCGGCGCGGGCGCCGTGGGGTACGAGTCGGGCAACCACGTGGACAGCGGGAACACCGCGGCCTTGATCCCGAACGCGACGAGCAGCACCGCGAACAGGGTGTTGCGCGTCCCCTGGGGTACGTCCGCGAGCTTGACCGCCATGTCGGCGAGGTTCAGCGTGCCGGTCGCGGAGTACGCGTACGTGATGCCCAACAGGAACACCAGCGACGACACCATCGACACCATCACGTACGAGACGCCCGCACGGATCCGGTCGGGGCTGCCGCCCACAGTGAGCAGTACGAAGCTCGCCGCGAGCAGGATCTCGAACGATACGAACAGGTTGAACAGGTCGCCGGCCAGGAACGCGTTGCACACGCCGGCGGTGAGCACCAGGTAGGTCGGGAAGAAGATCGACACCGGCTGTTGGGCGTCGCCGTCCCGGATACCCTGCCCCACCGAGTACGCGAGGACGGCCAGGATCACCACCGTCGACACCAGCAGCATCAGCGCCGACAGCTGGTCGGCGACCAGCGTGATGCCCAGCGGACTGCCGTGGCCGTCACGGTCACCCCAGCCGCCCACGTTCAGGGCGACGGTGCCGTGATAGTGGGTGAAGTGCAGCATCAGCGCAGACACCACGACCAGCACGGTCAGCGCGAACATCGACACGGCCCGCTGCATCCTCGGGTGTCGGCCCAGGATCAGGGTCAGCGCGGCCGCGACGATCGGGATGACCATGGGCAGCGGGATCAGCGCCCGCATGACGCCGTCGGTCATCGCCCGTCCTTCCTGTCCTGGTCGCTATGCGAATCCCGGTCTGCACGCCGCGAGCGGGACCGATCCAGGTCCCGGTCCTCCAGCCACTCCAGTTCGGCGAGGCGCAGGGCGTCGGTATCGAGCGCGTCGACGTGCGGCAGGCGCAGCTCCTCGTCGGTCAGACGGTGACCGTCGGGCCCGAACGCGTCGCCCAGCGGCGACGGTGCCCCGGTGACGGGGTCGTCCGACGCGTCGTAGTCCGGCGCCTCGGCCGGCGCCTCGCGGATGCGGATGCGGGTGTCCTCGGGATCGTCGTCCACCTCGTCGTCGGTGTTGATGGTGAACGAGCGGTACGCGAGCGCCAGGATGAACGCCGACATGCCCATCGTGATGACGATCGCGGTGAGGATCAGCGCCTGCGCCAGGGGGTCGGCGTCGGTGATCCGGCCCGCGGAGAAGAACCCCGCGATCGGCGGCCGGCCGGGCGGGGAAGCCAGCACCAGCAGCAGCAGGTTCACGCCGTTCCCGGCGAGCAGCAGGCCCATCAGCATGCGGGTCAGGCTGCGGTCGAGCAGCAGGTACACGCCCGTGGCGACCAGCACACCGATCGCGAGGTAGAGGCCGACGTCGAGGCTCACGCGCGGCCTCCCGGGTTGAGCGGGCCCGTGACCCGCTGCACCGGTATCGCCGAGGTGGCGTCGGCGGGGGCGCCCTCGAGGTCGAGCCGCGCGCCGAGGCTGCGCAGTACGTCCAGGACCAGACCCACCACGATCAGGTACACACCCGCGTCGAAGATCAGCACCGTCACGATCTTGATGTGCCCGAACAGCGGCAGATCCAGCGCCAGGGTCGTCGACGACAGCGCGGGTGCGCCGAGCAACAGCGACACCACCGCGCCGCTCGCCGACAGCAGCAGTCCGGTGCCGAGGATCTTGCCCGCGTCCAGCGGGATGGTCTCGCCGATCTCGTACCGGCCGCCGGCCAGGTATCGCAGCACGAGCGCCAGACCCGCGGTGAGGCCGCCCGCGAACCCGCCGCCCGGCGCGTTGTGCCCGGCGAAGAAGAAGTACAGCGAGAGCACCATGATCGTCGGGAACACGAGGCGGGATGTGACCTCGAGGACCAGCGAGCGGTGCCGCGGGTCACGCAGGGCGCTGCCCCGCAGCCACGTGGTGCCCGGGTCGGTCGGCACCTCGACGCGTTCGGCGACGTCGGCGACGCGGGGCGCGGCCCCGAACCGACGGTTGCGGAACACGAGCGATGCGACCCCCGTCGCCACCACCAGCAGCACCGAGATCTCGCCGAACGTGTCCCACGCGCGGACGTCGACGAGGATCACGTTGACCGTGTTGTGGCCGTAGCCGAACTCGTACGCCTGGCCGGGCAACCGGTCGGCGAGCGGCGCGGCGGTGCGCGCGATCCGAGCGCAGACGCCGACGGTGACGACCATCGCCGCGACCGCCACCCCGAGAGCCGCGCGGGCGGCGCGGCTCGGGCGGCTGCCCAGGATCGGCGCCTCCGGTGGCAGCTTTCGCAGCACCAGCACGAACACCACCAGCGTCACCGTCTCGACCAGGAACTGGGTGAGCGCCAGGTCGGGCGCGCCGTAGATCGAGAAAACGACGCCGGTCCCGTAGCCCGTCACGCTGACCACGAGCACCGTCGCGAGGCGGTTCCGCAGCACGGTGGCGGTGACTGCCGCGGCGCACATGAGCAGCGCGATCGGCGCGAAGACCGGGCTGACGTGCAGCGTCACCGACCCGTGCGCTCGGGTGCCCAGCGCCAGCACCGCCGACGGCAGCGCGACCAGCGTCACGAGGATCGTCGCCTGGGTGGTCGGCAGCGAGCCGCGCTGCGTCTCGCGGGTCATGCGCAGGGAGATCACGTCGGCCGCGCGGAGCGCCGCGTCGTACCACCGGTCGGCGTTGCCGAGCAGCGGGCTGTCCCGGCGCCGCAGCCGGGCGAGGTGGCTGCCCGGCTGCGCGATCCCGACGCCGACGGCGACGATGACCGCCGTCAGCAGCAGCGGCATCGTCCACCCGTGCCAGAGCGCCAGGTGGTAGCCGTGGCCGGCGTGCTCCGGGTAGGCCGCGTCGGCGTAGCCGCGCAACACCTTGTCCAGCGGACCCGCCGCCAGCCCGCCGAGCAGGGTCAGTGTGGCCAGTGCGGCGGGCGCCGCGAGGAACAGGGGGCCGGGCGCATGCATGCCCGCCACGGCCCGCGTCGGCCGCGCCTGTCCCTTGCCGCCGAACGCGCCCCACAGGAAACGGATGCTGTACGCCACCGTCAGCGCCGAGCCGATAGCCATGCCCACGACCAGCACGGTCGGGACCCATCCAGGCGCCACGCCGCTGCGGCTCACGGTCTCGAGGGCGGCCTCCTTGCCGACGAAGCCCAGCATCGGAGGCAGGCCGGCCATCGACGCGGCAGCGACCGCAGCGATCATCGCGAGCACGGGGCGCGCCCGTCTGAGCCCGGCGAGGCGGCGGATGTCGCGCGTACCCGTCGAGTGGTCGATGATCCCGACCACCATGAACAGCGTGGCCTTGAACAGAGCGTGTGCCAGCAGCATCGCGGTCCCGGCAAGCGCGGTGTCGCGCTCGCCCGTGCCCATCAGCACCATGAGGAAGCCGAGCTGGCTGACCGTGCCGAACGCCAGGATGAGCTTGAGGTCGTACTCGCGCAGCGACCGCCAGCCGGCGAGGATCATCGAGAACAGGCCCAGCCCCAGCACCAGGATCCGCCACGCGGCCAGGTGGCCGAACGCGGGCGCGAGCACCGCGACCAGGTAGATGCCCGCCTTGACCATCGCCGCCGCGTGCAGATACCCGGACACCGGCGTGGGCGCGGCCATCGCGCCGGGCAGCCAGAAGTGCAGCGGCACGATCGCCGACTTGCTCAGCGCGCCGAGCAGCACCAGGACCACCGCGATCTCGACCCCCACGGTCACGGGGGCGACGCCGGCGCGGGCGATCAGCTCCGACAGGAGAAAGGTGTGGTACGTATGTGCCAGTGTGATGATGCCGACCAGCATCGCCAGCCCGCCGAGTGTGGTCACCAGCAGCGCCTGCATCGCCGCCCGCCGACTGCTGGCGCGCTCGGCGTAGTAGCCCACCAACAGGAACGACAGCACGGATGTCAGCTCCCAGAACGTGTACATGAGCAGCATGTTGTCGCTGGTCACGAGGCCGAACATGGCGGCCATGAATGCGACGAGCTCGGCGGCGAACACCGGCAGCTTGCGGGCCCGAGCACCGCGGAAGTAGCCGGCGCAGTACACCAGGATCGCTGCGCCGACGCCCAGGACCAGCACCGACATGATCGCCGCCAGCGGCGTCAGCCGCAGGTCCAGCGCCATATGCAGCGCCGGTACCCACGGCACGTGTTCGGTGCGCGACGGCGCGGACGCCGACGGCCACACCGACAGCACCCACACGAGACACCCCGCGGGGACCGCGGCCAGCACGAGAAACGCCCGCGCGCCCAGGAAGGAAGTCAGGACGGGGGCGGCTAAGGTCGCCAAGGACAGGGTAATGAGAACAACGAGCAAAGGGCACTCCGTCTGCTTGCGGGCGGGGTGTCTGTCACAGGTGATGATACCGGCGAATCGGCCGGGGGAGGTTCGGGAGTGGCCCACGACGGCGGACGACGGTGGCTCGCGGCACGCGCGGTGGCCGCTTCAGCGGCCGGCCTGGGGCTGGTCCTCGGCGCGGCCGGCTGCGGCGGATCGGGGTCCGGGCCGGCTTCCGCGTCGGCGACGGTGACGCTGCCGGCCGGCTTCCCGAAGGCCGACGTCCCGCTGGTGCCCGGCGCGCTGATCGCCGCGAGCGGGCGCACACAGGACGGGACACAGGTGTACAGCGTCACGGTGCAGGCCGACGGTGACGGCTTCGCCGCGGCCCGCAAAGCGCTCACCGACGCGGGGTACGTCGTGAGCAGCGAGGGCGCCGCGGGCGGTACCCGGACGGTGCAGCTGACCGGTCGTGGTTACTTCGTCTCGGTGACCTCCGCCGCGCCCGGCCAGGCCACCAACGGCGTCCCGGGGGCGGTCAACTACCAGGTCAGCCGGCAGTGAGCCGTCGGCGCGTGTCCTAGCGCTGAGCCCGGTGGGCCGCGTACGCCTCGAGGTCCGCGACCTGCGCCGGGTCCAACGACGGTCGCACCACACCGAGCGCCGCCGCGACGTCGTCGGGGGTGACGGTGGCGGCGTCGATATCGCGGCGCATCGCGGTCAGCGCGGCCTCCCGCAGCAGCGCGCTGCAGTCGGCGGCCGAGTAGCCGTCGAGCTCGGCGGCCAGTTCGACCAGGTCGACATCGTCGAGCGGGATGTTGCGACTCGCAGCGCGGAGGATGTCCGCGCGGGCGTCGGCGTCGGGCGGCGGTACGAAGATCAGGCGCTCCAGCCGCCCCGGCCGCAGCAGCGCGGGGTCGACGAGGTCGGGCCGGTTGGTGGCGCCCAGCACCACGACGTCGCGGAGCGGCTCGGCACCGTCGAGCTCGGTCAGCAGCGCGGCGACCACCTTGTCGCCCACCCCGGAGTCGGTGCCCTGCCCGCGCCGCGGGGCGAGCGCGTCCACCTCGTCGAGGAATATCAGCGAGGGTGCGCTGGCCCGGGCCCGCGTGAACAGGTCGCGCACCGCCCGCTCCGACTCGCCGACCCACTTGTTCATCAGCTCGGCGCCCTTCACCGAGTGCACCGACAGCTGCCCGCTCGCCGCCAACGCCCGCACCACGAACGTCTTGCCGCAGCCGGGCGGGCCGTAGAGCAGCACGCCGCGGGGCGGCTCGACGCCCAGCCGGGCGAACGTGTCCGGATGCCGCAGCGGCCACAGCACCGTCTCGGTGAGCGCCTGCTTGGTCGCGACCATGTCGCCCACGTCGTCGAGCGTGAGTGATCCGACCGATATCTCCGTCGACCGCGACACCGGCCGGATCACGGCCAGTGCGGCGTCGAGGTCGGTCTGCGTGATCGCGGGCTCGGTGCGTGCGGCGGCCGCCCGCGCCGCGGCCGACAGCGCCGCCTCGCGGCACAGGGAGGCCAGATCGGCGGCCACGAAGCCGGGGGTGCGCAGCGCGGTGTCGTGGAAGTCGACCTGATCGGTGGGGGCGTCGGCGAGTAACAGCCGCAGCAGGGATTCGCGCGCCGCGCCGTTCGGGAGGTCGACGGTGACGGACCGCTCCAGCAGGTCCGGCGCCCGCAGGCGCGGGTCGACGTCGCCGAGGCTGCTCGCGGTGGCGATCACGGCGAGCCGCGGGGTGTCGACGGCCGAGCGCAGGACGTCGAGGATCATCGCCGACACCGGCTCCCGCTCGGCGGGCAGCAGCCCCTCGATGTCGCGGATGAGCAGCACGGCGCCGGCCGCCTGCGCATCCTCCGCCGCTCGGGCCGCTTGCGTCGCTACCGTGCGCATCCGGTCGAGCCGCGCCGACGCCTCGAGGGCGCCGGTCATGGCACCGTCGACCTCGATCAGGGGCCGCGGCGCCACCACCGCGCGCACCAGCGTGGTCTTGCCGCCGCCCGTGGGGCCGGTGACCAGCACCCCGAGCTGCGGCGAAGCCCCGAGGCGGGTGAGCAGTTCGGGCTCGTCCAGCGAGAGGTCGAGCCACTCGGTGAGGCGGCGGGCGGCGTCGGTCACCCCGACCAGCGCGGAGACGGGGCGCGGGGCAGGCGTCGGGCGCTGCGCCGGTTCGAGGGGCGACACCGCGGGCAAGGCGGGTCGCTGCGGCGTAGGGCCCGCGCCGGCACCGCCGGACCAGGCACCGTCGGCCCACAGCACCGCGGAGTTCGGCTGCACCGACACCGGTCCGGGCCCCGGGTCCACGTCGACCACGGTGAGTAGCTCCGTCGTCCACGACACCCCGACCAGCCGGGCGAGGCTGGTGGTGATCTCGGCGGTGGACGTCCCGGGGCCGAGGTCGCGGGGGAGCAGCGACACGCTGTCGCCGGGAGTGAGGACCTTGCCGAGCAGCGCCCGCCGCAGAGCCGCCTCGTCGAGCGCCCCGGCGGCGAGCCGGGAGCCGCGCAGCAGCACCCGGCGGGCGCCGTAGACGGTGGCGGGTTCGATCGCCACCGACGCGTCCTCGCGCAACCCACAGTTGGCGATCGTCACCTCGTCGAGCAGCGCCACGCCGGGCGCGGTGCCTGTGGGGGCCGCAGCGGCGACGGCGGCCGTGCGGCGCGCGCCGATCAGCTCGACGCCGTCCCACTCGCGCAGGCCGAGGGCGGCCAGTGCCTCGGGGTGGATCCGTACGATCCCGCGGCGGGCCTCGAGCGGGGACGTCTGCAGGCGGACGGTGAGCGTGAGCTGCGGCACCCGGTCGAGCCTAGTCACCGGCGACCGCGGCGGTTCCGGGTCGACCGTCACCGACCGCAGCCGCGGCGTCACAGGGCCCCATCGCATTGCGAAGCCACACCACATGCCGACGCCCCCACGCGATGGCGTGTGGCTATCCGACTTCGGTGTGGATTCGCGTTACCCACAGGAGGTGCCGCCCTGTGTACGACGGGTTAGTGGATAAGGCGCCGAAAATGTCGCGAACCCGGACACGAGGTCTCGGCCACCCGATCGGAGATGGGCGTGGCGGCGCCCTGAGAAGGCCGTTGAGCGACGAGCGGCGTCGTGGGCGGGTG
>NZ_BAABFR010000052.1:0-33593 GCF_039541155.1 Tsukamurella soli | reverse complement strand
CCCCGAAGACGGTGCATGTGACCGCCACCAAGGAGGACGGGACGAAGGTCGAGTTCGACGCGGTGGTGCGCATCGACACCCCCGGTGAGGCCGACTACTACCGCAACGGCGGCATCCTGCAGTACGTCCTGCGGAACATGCTGCGCGCCTGAGCCTTCTGCCAGGACGGACCTACGACACGGCGGGCTCGGCACCACAACGCCGAGCCCGCCGCGGCGTACCCGGATCATTCGACAGTCAGAGAAAGAGAATTGGGAGGTCTCACGTGCCCAAGGTGAGTGAAGACCACCTGGCCGCCCGGCGGCGTCAGATCCTGGACGGCGCGCGAACATGCTTCGCCGAGTTCGGCTACGACGGAGCCACCGTGCGCCGCCTCGAGTCCGCGACGGGGCTGTCGCGCGGCGCTATCTTCCACCACTACCGCGACAAGGACGCGCTGTTCCTGGCGCTGGCGCACGAGGACGCCGAGCGCATGGCGGATATCGCGGCGACCCAGGGTCTGGTCCAGGTCATGCGCGACATGCTGACCCACCCGGAGCGGTTCGACTGGCTGGGTACACGGCTCGAGATCGCACGGAAGATCAAGAACGACGCGGACTTCCGTGAGCAGTGGACCGAGCGGTCGGCCGAGCTCACCGACGCCACGTTGCGACGCCTGGAGCGGCAGAAGGAGCGGGGTCGGCTACGCGAGGACGTTCCGACGGGGGTGCTGCTGGGCTACCTCGACCTCGTCCTCGACGGTCTGGTGACCCGGCTCGCGTCCGGGCGGGCCACCGACCAGCTCGAGTCGGTGCTGGACCTGGTCGAGGAGAGTGTCCGACGGCAGAAGTGAAGATGTGCACCCCTGCCCAACATGTGCACCCTTCCGTCGCCTCCCAACATGTGCACCCATCCGTCGGCCCAGCACTGAGCTGCGGCACGACGAAACGGTGCACATGTTGGGCGGGCCGGGGCCGGCCTGCGCGCCGACGGAAGGGTGCACATGTCGGGGTTACAGGCCCGCGGTACCCATCGCGTCGCGGTACATCAGCACTATGGCCCCGGTGCTCATCGGACCGGACTGCGCCGCGGCATCCGACGCGACCACGGCCTGCTCCGTAGAGCCTGCGACGAGGAAGTCGGCCACCGAGCGGCGCGTGTGGTCCGACGACGTGACGAGCACGATGCCGCTGGTGATCCCCGCCTGCGGGTACAGGCGCACCGAGTTGAGCGCGTTCGACTGGGTCGAGACGGCACGGTCCTCCACCGTGATCCGACTCGGTGAAACGCCGTTCGCGACCAGCCAGTCCCGCATCTGCCCCGCCTCCGTCTTTCCCGCCTTCGGATTGCCCCCGGTGACGATGATCGGGAACGAGGGGTACGCGCGCGCGACGGCGAGGCCCTTCGTCAGCCGCTCCACCAGCAGGGGGCGCATGGCCCCGTTGTTCTCGAGCCCGTAGCCGAGGATCACGATGCCGGTGCCCGCGGCGAGCGCGCCCGGAACCTGGTCGGTGAGCGGGAACGACTGGGCCTTCGCGACGTTCTGCATGAGCGCGACCACCCGGCCGGCACGGTCTGCCGGCAGCTGGTTGACGGCCGCCTGCGCGCCGGCGGTGTTGCCGACCGCCTGCTGCCACACCGCGAGGTTGGTCAGAGCCTCCACATTGGTCGGGTCCGTCGCGAGCACCGCCTGGTAGTCGGCGATCGCGCCTTCGACGTTGTTCCTCGCCAGCTGGGCGTCGGCCGACGACAGGCTCGCGGCCGATACAGACCCGGCGACGGTGGCCGCCGACACCACGACGGCGGCCGTCAACGCCACGACGAACAGGCCTCTGATCCGGGCGGGGCGCATGGTGCCTACGAGATTCATGCGCAGATTGTTACAGACACGCAGAAGCGATGCCAACGGGACAGGAGAAACCTGTGGTAGAGATGCGGCGTTCGTTATCCAACCGCTACCTCTGCGGCATCTCCAGTCACTTTAGCATCTTTGGTATCACGTGAAACATGGGATGACTTAGTGGCGGACAGGACACGATGCGGGCCCGATAGTATGAACGGTCGCTCGCCGAGGACGGCGAGCGGGAAGCGGAGGAACGGATGGGACGCAGCGCAGCCGAACTGTACTGCGCGTTCCGCGAGAACGCCGACGGTGACGTCGCGCTCCGGCTGCTCCGCTCCCCCAACGCCGTCGCGTACCTCGCCGTGATGGGCGCCCGCCTGGGCACCGGGCCGATGGCCTCCGACGACCTCGCCGACGCGATGTCCGCCGACCTCCAGTCCCTCGCCGACCACTTCACCTCCCGCGCCCGCCCGGTCCCGTCGGGGCCCGACGTCCTCGACGCCTGGGTGCGGGCGGGCTTCGTGTCCCGCACGCTCGACGACGACGGCCGCGAGACGTGCCGGCTCACGCGCGGCGCGATCACCGCGCTCGGGCAGATCCAGTCGGTCACGGCCGACCGCAGCGTCGCCACCGAGACCGCGCTCGAGCTGGTCGCCGCGCGGCTGTCGGCGATCGCGGTCACCGTCAGCCCCGACCCGGGCGATCACCTGCGGTCCCTCGACGAGCAGATCGCCGAACTCACCCGCCGCCGCGCCGCACTGCAGCAGGGCCTGGTGCCGCAGTTCGACCGCGACCGGGTGGTCGAGGACCTGCAGATCGTCGCGTCGCTGGCCGAGCGGATGCCCGCCGACATCCTGGGATACGGCGAGAAGATGCGCGAGACCACCCGCACGCTGCTCACGGCCGGGCTCGACGGTTCGGCGGGCGCGTACGCCGAGCGGCTGCAGCGACTGTTCGACGGCCACGACGAGCTCGCGAACACCCCCGAGGGCCGTGCGTTCGACGCCTTCTACTCGCTGCTCTCCGATCACCGGTTGCGGCGGCGGCTCGAGGAGGCGTCCGCAGCGGTGCTCGACGGAGTGGACGACCTGCCCGGCGACCTGCAGGACGCCCTGACCGGCTTCCTGGACCGGATGTGGGAGCAAGTGCAGCGCGTCGACGAGATCCGCGGGCAGGTGTACCGGCGGATCAACACGTTCGTCAAGGAGGGCGACTTCCTGCAGTACCAGTCGCTGCGGACCCGGATCGCCGACGCGCAGCGGGCCGCGATCGACGCGTTCGCAGCCGTGTCGCCGGGCCGCGACACCGGCCTCGCGATGCCGATGTCGTCGGCGGACACGTCGTCGGTGGGCGCACTGACGTTCCATGACGGCATCGTCGAGCTCCCGCCGGATGTGACCGCGACCGGCGGGGAGTTCGCGATCGACCCCGCGGCGCTGGTCGGCCGGGAGTCGATCGACTGGGACGCGCTGGCCGACGCGGTGAACGCTGCGGTCGGCTCCTCCCGCGGGGCCGGGCTCGCCGAGATCCTGGCCGCACTACCGGAGGCCCGGGCCGGGGACATCGTGGGTCTGTGGAGCCTCGGCGAGCGGTACGGCACCGTCGACCCCGACGGCCCACCGACGACGGTGACCGCCGCCACCGCCCGCGGACCGCGGGAGATGACGGTGCCGCACATTCGGTTCGACGCGCCCCTCCCGTCCGAGACTCCGGGCGCCGGTAACGACCCCACCACCCTGTTCGACGATGTGGAAGCAGCGCAGTGAACGACGAGAACTCCGGCGAGACAGAGCATCCCGGTCCGGTGGATCGCCCGGCCGAGGACCCGGCCGACGAACCGACGCTGAGCGGCCTGGGCACCGACGACCTCGCGCCGGTCGACCTGGGCGACTTCCGATTCGACGACTTCCGCGACGACGGCGTCCCGTTCGGCACCAGCGCAGGCCGGGCAGCCGACACCGCGCCGCGGTTCGACGGCGACACCTCCCGGCTGCCCAACCCCGTCTGTTACGCCCTCCAGGAGCTGATCGCCGCGCCCCACGTGTCCGCCCGGTCGCGCAACTGGGCGGCGATCGAGGCCAATGAGGAGATCCTGCGGTCGCGACTGTCGGAGCTGAACCTGATCCTGGAGATCAACCACGACACCCGGCACGCCTTCACCCGGCAGGTGTCCGAGAGCGACCCGCGGCAGCGGAATCTGCTTCGCGCGCAGAGCCTCTCGCTGGCCGCATCGGTGCTGGCGCTGTTCCTGCGGCTCCGGCACCTGTCGTCGCCGGACGAGACGTGCGTCGTGGAGCGGGCCGAGATGATCGACCACCTGGTCTCGTTCCGGCCGGCCCGGGACACCGACGAGGCGGGATTCATCCGCAAGGCGGAGGCGGCGATCAACCAGCTCGAGACCCGCAGGCTGATCCGCCAGGTGGGCACCACCGACCGGTATGCGGTGCACGGCGTGATCGCGTCGCTGCTCACGCCCGAGCAGGTGGACGCGTACACCGCGGCCTACCGCGATCTGGCCGGCGCCGACCGGGATCTCGCGGAGCCGGCGGCGATCGACCAGGCCGCAGACGGTGCCGACGAGCGGGAGGACGAGGATGCCTAGCCACATCGGCCAGTACCGGCTCGTGCGCCTGCAGGTGGTCAATTGGGGAACGTTCGACGGATACAAGGACTTCCCCATCGACCCGCGAGGCGTGATCCTCACGGGCCCTTCGGGTTCGGGCAAGTCGTCGCTGATGGATGCGCACTCGGTGGTGCTGCTCCCCACGTACGACCAGGCGTTCAACGCCTCGGCCGATCTCACCGCGAAGGGCGCGAAGAAGGCGGCGCGGTCGATGGCCGACTACGTGCGCGGCGCCTGGTCGGTGAACGACGACGAGAATCACCAGTCCAAGGTGCAGTACCTGCGGGGCGGGTCGGCCACGTGGTCGGCAATCGCCGCGACCTACGACAACGGTGCCGGAGGGGTGACCACCGCGACCGCCGTGAAGTGGTTCCCCGGCACCGGGACCGACGGCGCCGCACTGCGGTCGTGGTACCTACTGCGGCCCGGCGACGCCGATCTCATGGACCTGAGCGACTGGGCCACAGCGGGTTTCGACACCCGCTCGTGGCGGTCCCGGCATCCCGAGGTCGAATCCTTCGACACGCAGACCGCGTACCAGGACGCCCTGCGGCGCCGGGTGGGCATCGGCGAGAGCACCGCCGCGCTGTCGCTGCTGGGCAAGGCGAAGGCGATGAAGAACGTCGGCGACCTCGACGCCTTCATCCGCACCTACATGCTGGATCGGCCCGACACCTACGCCAAGGCCGAGCGGCTGGTGGAGAACTTCACCCAGCTCGACGAGGCGTACCGCGCCGCCGCCCGCGCCGAGGCACAGGAGAAGGTCCTGCGCCCGATCCCCGAGGCGTACGAGCGGTACCGCACGGCGCAGGTGTCCACCACCCGGGCCGGCGACCTGCTGGGCGCGCCCCTGCGGGAATACCTGCGCGGACACCGGATCCGGCTGTTGCAGGGCGAGATGGACCGCATCGAGGGCGAACGCGCCGGGTTGGACGCACGGATCGCCCGGTGGGAGGACGTCGCCGAGCAGCGTAAGGAGGCGTACGACACCCTGGGCCAACGGCTGCGCCGCGAGCGGGGCGACGTCGGTGTACTCGAATCCGAAGCGGCGCAGCTGGACCGGGAGGCGATGATGCGGCTGCGCGCCTACGAGCGCTACGCCGCGGCGGTGGAGCGGATCGGCGAGCGGCCGCCCGCGTCCGAGGAGGAGTTCTGCGCGCTGCGCGAGCAGCTGCCGGCGATCAGGGACCGGGCGGGGGCGCGGGCCGGCGACCTGTCGGCCGCCGTGCACCGCTCCTACTCCGCCGAGTCCGACGCCCGCCGCGAGGTCGAGGCGGTGTCCGCGGAACTGACGACGCTGCAGCGTCGTTCATCGCTGCTGCCGTCCGCGGCGCTCGAGCTGCGGGACACGATCTGCCGCGCCACGTCGATCCCGGCGGGTGATCTGCCGTACGCCGCCGAGCTGATCGACGTACGCCCGGAGGAGCAGGCCACGTGGGCCGCCGCGGCCGAGCGGGTGCTGCGCCCGCTGGGCATGACCCTGCTCGTCCCCGAGCAGCACGCCCGCACGGTCGCGGAATACGTCGACGCACATCGGATCCGCGGAGTGCTCACCTATCAGGTGTTCGATCCGTCCGCTGCCGGGACGCCGGCCGACCGCGACACCCTCGCGGCGAAGCTCGATGTCGACACCGCCCACCCGGCCGGGCGCTGGCTGGCCGGCACCGTCGCCCGCACCGCACGGCACGCGTGCGTGACGGATGCCGCGGACCTGGACACTCACGAGATCGCCGTCACCCCGGGCGGTCTCGTGAAGAGCCCGGGCCGCCGGTTCCGGAAGGACGACCGGGCGACCGTATCGGACCGGTCGCAGTGGATCCTCGGTACCCGCACCGACACCAAACGAGAGGCGCTCGAGCACCGTCGGGCCCAGGCCGCGGCGGTGCTCGCCAAGGCGGAGGACGCCTCACGCGCCGTGCGCGACGAGCTCGCCGAGCATCGCGAGGTGGCCGACGGCGCCAACGCCGTGCTCGGCTATGCGGCCTGGGCCGAGCTGGACCATTGGGCGGCGAGGTCCGAGGCCGACGCGCTCCGCGACCGGATCTCCGACGCCCGCGCCGGGGGGACGGACCTCGGTGAGCTCGAGCTCCGGGTCGACGACGCATTCGCGGAGCTGGCCGAGGCGCAGTCGCGGATCGGGGCGCTGGGCGAGACGCTCGGGCGCGCGGGGGCCGACTTCGACGGGCTGCTGGCCGAGTTCGAGCGCGAGGGCGGCACGCGAGCATCCGATCACCTGGAAGCCGCCGACCGCGAATTCCTCGATACAGCCCTGTGGAATCTGCTGGTGGACAACGGGAGACACCTCACCCTGGAATCCTTCGGCGAGGTCCGCGCGGACCTGCGGGCCGAGCTCGAACGACAGCAGTCGGCGGCGACCGCCGAGCGCGACGCCGCCGAGAGCCGGATCGTCCGCGCGGCTGAAGCGTTCCTGCGCGAGTGGCCCGACACGGCGACGGAGTTGACCGCGACGATCGATGCGGCCGGCGACTTCGTCGCGGTGCACGAGAACCTGGTGGCGCACGGGCTGGCGTCGGCGACGGAGCGGTTCCGGCGACTGATCACCACCGACGTGAGCCACTCGGTGGCCAACCTGTTCAAGGAGGTCGAGGACACCCACCGCCGGATCACGCGCGGCATCTCCGACGTCAACACGGGCCTGGCCCGCGTCGAGTTCAACGAGGGCACCTACCTGCAGATCGCCTACGCGGCCCGGCCGGCTCCCGAGGCGAAGGAGTTCGCGCAGTTGGTCGACGCGATGGTCCGGGACGCCCCTGCCGCGCGCCGCGGTGAGGCGGCCGCGATGGCGGCGCAGTTCAAGCGGATCCGCTCGCTGGTGATGCGGCTGACGGCGGACGACCTCGAGTCCCGGCGCTGGACCGAGGCGGTCCTGGACGTCCGTACCGGATATGCCTTCTACGGCCGGGAGAACGCGGTGGGTGCGGGCCCGGACGAGCCCGCTGTGCACACCTATCGCAACACTGCGACCAACTCGGGCGGCGAGCAGGAGAAACTGGTCGCCTTCTGCCTGGCGGCGGCGCTGAGCTTTTCGCTCGGGTCACACGAGACGTTGCAACCGACGTTCGCACCGCTGATGCTCGACGAGGCGTTCAGCAAGTCGGACGAGCGGTTCTCGGCGCAGTCGCTGCGCGCGTTCGAGCGGTTCGGTTTCCAGCTCATCATCGCTGCCCCGATCCGCATGGTGGGGATCGTCGAGCCGTTCATCGGGCAGGTGATCCTGGTGGACAAGCGCACGGGACCCGACGGTGCCCGCTCCGACGCCCGCACGGCGACCTTCGGGGAGCTTGCGACCCGAAGCGACAAGCACAGCGGGGAGCTTGCGACCCGAAGCGACAAGCACAGCGGGGAGCCCGCGACCCGAACCTGAGGCGGTGCGGGCCTCAGACGGCGCGGACCTCAAACAGGGGCTCGCGGCGGAGCGTCTCCGGTGCTATACAGAGCCGCATGGCCACCGTCGTCGCCCTGCATGCGCACCCGGACGACGAGACACTGTTCAGCGGCGGAACGCTGGCGCAGCTGGTGGAGGACGGGCACCGGGTGGTGTTGGTGGTGGCCACCGACGGGATGATGCACGGCGACGACGAGGCCCTCCCCCGCCTGCGGCTCGACGAGGTGGACCGCGCGGCCGCAGCCCTCGGCGTGGATGATGTCCGCTGGCTCGGATATGCGGACAGCGGGCACG
Source organism: Tsukamurella soli (assembly GCF_039541155.1). Taxonomy (NCBI): domain Bacteria; kingdom Bacillati; phylum Actinomycetota; class Actinomycetes; order Mycobacteriales; family Tsukamurellaceae; genus Tsukamurella; species Tsukamurella soli. Next base: position 25,448 of record NZ_BAABFR010000052.1, on the reverse strand, counting down.
GCGCGCAGCTGTATCCCGATCCGCCCGGCCGCACACGGCTGGTGCGCGCCGGGGCGGAGGAGCCCGCCGAGCGGGTGGTGGCGATCCTCGACGAGGTGGGCGCCGACCTGCTGATCGGGTACGACGAGGCGGGCGGCTACGGCCACCGGGACCACGTCGCCGTACACCGGATCGCGCGCCGCGCCGCCGAGCTCAGCGGCGTGCGCCTGGTGGAGGCGACGGCGCCCCGAGAACTACTGGTCCGCGTGCTCGCCGTGACGTCGAGGTTGGGCCTGACCCGCGACCACGACCTGCAGCTGGCGCGCAGCTGGTTCACCCCGAGCGCAGCGATCACGCACCGCATCGACGTCCGTCGGCAGCTGAGGGCCAAGCAACGGGCGCTCGCCGCTCACCACACCGAGAACGAGAAGACCGGGCGCACAGCGCAACTGCAGCGGCTGGCGCTGCGGCTCCCGCCGTTCGTGCTCGCCCCGCTGGTCGGCACCGAGTACTATTACGAGCCCGGGGCCACCGCCCGTTCGGACCGCCTGCTGTAGCGGTCAGCCGGGCCGGATCACGCGGGTGCGGTCAGGCCGACGAACGAGGTCTCCCGCCGCACGCGGAAGCCGAGTCCTTCGTACAGACGCGTCGCGACCGGGTTGTTCACCGACACATGCAGGTACGCCTCGTCGCCGCGGCTGCGGATGTCGTGCACGACGGCGCCGACCAATCTGCTTGCGAATCCTCGGCCGCGGAACTCCTCGTCCGTGCAGACCGCGCTCACCTCGACCCACCCGGGCGGGCGCACCCGCTCCCCCGCCATCGCCACAAGCCGGCCCGCGTGCCGGATGCCGAGGTACCGCCCGATATGGATGGTCTTCGAGCGCCACGGCCCCGGCTTGGTACGCCCGATCAGCGCGAAGATCTCCGGGACGTCCGCCGGCGTCAGCTCGACGACGTCCGGGTCGGCCCGCTCGTGCACCTCGGCGGCGACCATCTGGCGGGCCCGCCCGATCCGAGTCACGGTCCAGTCCGGCGGCGGCTCGATCACCGCACCGCTCATGCTCACCTGCGCCCCCGGCCCCACGAGCCGGGCGAGATCCCGCCACGTCGCGTCGTCTCGCGCGTCGGGAAGGGCGCTGTAGCGGGCGAAGTCGGGCCGGTAGCGGCGCGCGCTGCCATGGCTCTCGGCGAACGCGGCGTGCGGGCCCCGGAGTGCGTGCCACGCGGCGTTGTCCAGTATGCCCGCATCGTCGAGGGAACCCATACGCCGACCATACGACGCACCGACACCGCTGCCCACCAAAGGATCTCGCCGATTCTTGTCCTTGTTTGAATCGTCGACCGGTCACTAACGTTCCAAACCTCAGGCAGGATTCCGGCAGGGGGTCGGCGCCGCATACCGGAAGCTCACATGGCCAGATACGAGTCGATACTCGAAACCGTCGGCGGCACACCACTGATCCGGCTGACGCGTGCCGCGGCGGGACTGCAGCCACGGATCTACGTCAAGCCCGAGTGGCAGAACCCCGGCGGAAGCGTGAAGGACCGCGCTGCGCTGTCGATGCTGCGCCGCGCCGAGTCGGAGGGCGCGCTCCGCCCGGGCGGCACGGTGGTCGAGGTCACCAGCGGTAACACCGGCATCGGATTGGCCATGGCGGCCGCACATCTCGGCTACCGCGCGGTGATCTTCACCAGCTCCGCCATCTCCCGGGAGAAGCGTTCACAGCTTGCTGCCTACGGGGCCGAGGTCCGCCTGGTCGACAACTTCGTCCCGAAGGCACATCCGGACAGCCTGCGCTCGCATGGCGAACGGTTCGTCGCCGAGACCCCCGGCGCCTGGCTGGCGGCCCAGTACGACAATCCGGCGAACCCGGCCGCGCACTACGCCTCCACCGGCCCCGAGATCTGGTCCGACACCGATGGCGACATCACGCATCTGGTCGCGACCGTCGGTACGGGCGGGACGATCTCGGGGACAGCCCGCTACCTCAAGGAGGTCAGCGACGGACGCGTGCAGGTGATCGGCGCGGACCCGACGACCTCGTCGTATGCCGGTGGCGACGGCAGCCAGAAGTTCATCGAGGGAGCCGGTCACTTCGTGCACCCCGAGAGCAACGTGGACGACTGGCCGACATCGCTCGATTCAGGGCTCATCGACCGCTTCGTTCGGATCGACGACCGGCGAGCCATCGAGACCATCCAGTGGCTCGCACGCACTGAGGGCATCCTTGCCGGCGGCTCGTCCGGGGTGGCCGTCGCCGCTGCGCTGGACGTGGCCCGAGACCTCGGTCCGGACGGCACAGTGGTTGTGCCACTACCGGATTCGGGCCGACAGTATCTCTCGACGTACTTCGACGACGACTGGCTCACGGCAAACGGGTTCGCGGGGTCGGCCGCCCCGACGGGTGACCCGACGGTCGGCGAACGCGCCACGCCCGTCCCGCTGGTCGACCGGGACGAGCAGGTCACCGACGTGGTGACGCGGTTGGAGAACGGCGGCATCGGCCCGGACGACGTGGCGTTGGTCCTGTACAGACGGGCCGGCCGGAGCGTCGCCCCGCACCCCACCGACGTGGTCGGTGCGACCACCCTGGCCCGCCTCCGCGCGTCGTCCACCGTCGCCGATGCACTCCAGTCCGTCGGGCCCCGGCTGGGGGCGGGCCTGCCACTGCCGCACCCGTCCGTCACGCGCTGGCGGGACTCCGGTGACAAGATCGCCCTGGTGCTCGACGGTGGCCGGGTGACGGGGATCCTCCATCCGGAGTCCGCCGATCCCGATCGCTGACGCGCGCCTCAGTACGCGTCGAGGTGCGCGAGCAGCAGCCCGTTGAGGGCCTCCGCTGCCTCCTCGACCACCCAGTGCGACACGTCCTCGAGCATCTCGAACCGGTACGGCCCGTCGACCCACTCGGCGGTGGCGAGGGCCGGCGTCGAGCCGAATGCGACGTCGTCGGTGCTCCATACGTACAACGTGGGTACGGTGATGCGGCCGATCCGCCCCGCCGGCCGACCGGCGCGGTACCAGTTGAGCGCCGCGGTCAGCGCACCCGGCTCCGAGAGCCGCTCGACGTACTCGTCGACCCGTGACCGGGGCAACCGGCCGTCGAACACGCCGCGAAGCGCCTTGGCGTCGTCGGCGAGGAAGGCGTTCTCGGTGGCGGGTGTGGCTCGCCAGTCGCGCATGTACTGCGAGCGCGTCGCCTGCTCCTCGTCGGTGCGCAGCGCGTCCGCGAGGGCCGCGGGATGCGGCGTGGAGACGACGGCCAGGCTACGCACTCGATCGGGGTGCGCGTCGGCTGTCCACCATGCGACCGCGCCGCCCCAGTCGTGGCCGACGAGGTCGAAGCGCTGCCAGCCCAGTGCGTCTGCGATCGCCACGACGTCGGCCACGAGCGTCTCGATCGCGTAGTCCGACGGTGACGCCGGCCGCACGCCCGGCGAGTATCCACGTTGATCGGGCGCGACGACCCGGAAACCCTGAGCACCGAGCACAGCGAGTTGCTCCTCCCACTCCACAGCAGCCTCCGGGAAGCCGTGCAGAAGCAGGACGGGCCGCCCGTCCTCCGGGCCGGCCGCGAGGGCGTCGAACGTTCCGTCGTCGGTCTGGATGCTGATGTAGTCGACCACGGGGCCAAACCTACGCGGAACCCATGCGCGGGTGCCACGGCGCCGGGTCGTCGGGAACGTGGCCCGGACGCTCGGTAGCGCGCGTGACACCTCGATTGCTATGCGCCACAGCGCCGGCCCCACGACGAACCGAATCGGCCGCGCCACCCACCAGCGGTATGACACCGTTGTCACACGCCTCAGTGTGCTCGTTGCATTCAGCGTGGCACCATGCCACGATCCTCTGTGACACCGGTGCCATATGCGACTCGCATGGGACCGGATTGCACGGGCCCCGTGTGACACCGCCACACGTCCGCCTGCCCCGCCCCGACGACCCACGGAGCAGTACCCCATGACACCCCCGATGGCTCGGCCGTTGCACCGGACCTGGCTGAACGCGCACGCCCTGCATCTTCTCGACTTCGGCCGCCGGACAGCACTTCCCGACGGCGGTGCCGCGTGGCTCGACGACCTCGGGGCCCCGACGCCCGACATTCCCGTCCACACCTTGATCACCTGCAGGATGACCCACGTCTACTCGATCGGAGCACTCCTCGGAGTACCAGGAGCACGCACAGTCGCTCGACGCGCGATGGCCGGCCTCACCGGAACACTCCACGACCCGGAGTACGGCGGGTGGTACCCCGCCAGACACCCCGACGGGTCGGCCGATCCGACGAAGACTTGCTACGACCACGCCTTCGTCCTGCTCGCCGCATCGTCCGCGACCCTCGCGGGAGTCCCAGGAGCAGACTCCCTCCTCGAAGACGCCCACCGCATACTCCTCGACCGGTTCTCGGACGACACGGCCGGGCTGTGTATCGACACCTGGGACGAAACCTTCACGACTCCGCTCGCGTACCGGGGCATCAATGCCAATATGCACGCCGTCGAGGCGATGCTGTCCGCCGCCGACGTCACCGGTGACCGCGATCTCATCGACCGAGCCCTACGGATCTGCCGCTTCGCCGCCGACACCGCACGCAGCCATGACTGGCGGCTCCCTGAGCACTACGATTCACACTGGCGACCGCAATTGGACTTTCACCGGGATCGCCCCGACGACCAGTTCAAGCCCTACGGCGCGACCGTTGGACACGGTCTCGAGTGGTCACGACTACTCCTCCACACCGAGGCGGCCGCGGCGGCGCAGGCCGGACCATGGCTCCTCGACGCGGCACGTCGATTGTTCGACCGCGCGGTCGCCGACGGCTGGAATACCGACGGTCACCCCGGATTCGTCTACACGACCGACTGGGACGGGCGACCGGTGGTCCACGACAGACTCCACTGGGTCTGCGCGGAAGCCGTGAACGCCGCAGCCGCCCTCTTCCGACGCACCGGCGACGAGCGATACGCGCAGTGGTACGAGACGTTCTGGGACTACGCCGACCAGCATCTCATCGACCACGAGCAGGGATCCTGGCGACACCAGCTGAGCGCCGACAACGCACCGTCGCACACCATCTGGGAAGGCAAGCCCGACCTGTACCACGCCTTCCAGAGCACACTCGTCCCTCAGCTGCCGTTGTATCCGATGCTCGCCACCGCCGTCGCCTCGGGGAGCCTCGCAGGAACCGCGAACTCGAGTGCCAACCATCCGTGAATTCCTGACCGACGCCGTGATCCGTCCGGGCCGCCGACGCGAAGACCGCCTGGGCAGGAACCCAGCCGACGTGGCGATCACCCCCGGCCCCGATCGATCGGTCCAATCGGCGACGACGCCCACATGAGCGACGAATAAATCGGTAACACTCGAATTTCGGATGCCGGTCGGACGTAAGGCGTGACAGGGCCAGCCCGAGATGGAGCCGACGACGATGATCGATCCGCAGCCACGGGACGCCACCCGCCTCGGCGAAGGCCAGGGCTCGACGTACACCGCGTCGCGCGCAGCCGCCGTGATCCGCGCGACCTCAGGCCCGGCGCACGGCCTCCCGCTCGGTGCGCGGCCGCAGGTAGATGTACCAATAGGCGCCGGCGACGAAGACGCCCGCTCCGATGAGATTGCCGCAGAAGGCCATCACGAGGTTCCACACCACATCGCCCAGCGTCAGGTGCGGAACGTGCTCCATCAGCCCCAGCGGCAGGAAGAACATGTTGGCGACCACGTGATCGAAGCCGAGCGCCACGAAGGCCGAGATCGGTCCGAGGATGCCGAGGATCTTGCCGGATACGCTGGTGGCCGCCAACGCGAGCCAGACGCCCATGCAGACGAGCCAGTTGCATCCGAGCCCGCGGAGGAACACCTCGAGATGCGTCTCGGTGATCGCCTTACCGGTGACGATCCCGACCAGCCGGATATGCGCCTTGGTGTCTGCACCGCCGATCACACCGGTGGCATAGGCGAGGACGTAGGCGACGAACAGGGAGCCGATCAGGTTACCGATCGTGACGAGGACCCAGTTCTTGACCAGTCGGGCGGCACCGATGCGCCGGGCGAGCAGGGCGATGGGCAGGTACATCATGTTGCCCGTGAGTAGCTCCGAGCCGCCGACGACGACCAGGACCAGACCCACGCTGAACACGACGCCCGTGACTATCGTCGTCACGCCCGCCCAGTCCTGGGTCGGGGACGGCATGCCCGCCGACGCGACGATGGCCAGCAGGCTCGCGAAGGCGATGTACGCCCCCGCGAGAAACGAGCCGACGAGCACGGGACCGACCGACATCCCGGCCTTCGCGACTCCACTCTCGACTGCGATGGCTGCGGTCTCCGCAGGGGTGTTGTAGCTCATGAGATAGGTCCGCCTCGTCCCGTGTGCGCGCTACCGGAGGGCCGACCGGGTACTCGTCCTGTGCGGCCGCGGGATCGACGGTAGCCGCGGCGCCCGCACAAATGGCCGCGTTGGTGCCGCGCCCCGGCGATTTGTCGCCCCGGCCACGCCGGGTTGTCGGGGCCGACAACTCCATTCGCGCCCGGCTCCATTCGGCCGCCGTGCTATTCGACAGATGCTCCACCTGCGCAACGCCGGGCGTGGCCGGACGGTCGTGAGCGCGGAGCGGCCGCGCGGGTGGCGCACCCCCGGCTCGGGGCCCGGTCAGGCGAGCTCGATGAGCTCCTGGTACTCGGCGGACCAGTGGTCCTCGGTGCCGTCCGGCAGGAGGATGACGCGCTCGGGGTTGAGCGCCTCGGCTGCACCGGGATCGTGAGTGACCAGCACCACGGCCCCCTCGTAACTGCGGAGTGCCTCGAGCACCTGTTCCCGGCTCACGGGATCGAGGTTGTTGGTCGGCTCGTCGAGTAGCAGTACGTTGGCCGCCGACGAGACCAGTCCCGCCAGGGCGAGTCGGGTCTTCTCGCCGCCGGACAGGGTCCCGGCGGGCTGGTCGAGCTGCGGCCCGGTGAACATGAACGCGCCCAGCAGGCCGCGCAGGTCCTGCTCCCCCGCGTCGGGCGACGCGTTCCGGATGTTGTCCCACACCGACGCAGCGTCATCGAGGGTGTCGTGCTCCTGCGCGAAGTAGCCGATCTTGAGCCCTCGGCCGGGTTCGAGGCCGCCGGTGTCCGGCGTCTCCACGCCGGCGAGGAGCTTCAGCAGCGTCGTCTTACCTGCACCGTTGAGGCCGAGGACCACCACCCGCGAGCCGCGATCGATCGCGAAGTCGATGCCGGTGAAGATCTCCAGGGATCCATACGTCTTGGTCAGGCCCTTCACCATCAGCGGGGTCCTGCCCGACGGTGCCGGCGCCGGGAACTTGATGCGCGCGGTCTTGTCGGCGACACGTACCTCGTCGACCTCCGCCAGCATGCGCTCGGCGCGCTTGAGCATGTTCTGCGCGGCGACGGCCTTGGTCGCCTTCGCGCCCATCTTCGCGGCCTGTGTCTTCAGCGCCGCGGCCTTCTTCTCGGCGTTGGCGCGCTCGCGGCGGCGCCGCTGCTCGTCCGTGGCCCGGGCGTCGAGGTACTTCTTCCACGTCATGTTGTAGATGTCGGCTTCGCCGCGCACGGCGTCGAGGAACCACACCCGGTTGACCACGTCGTTGAGCAGATCCACGTCGTGGCTGATCACGATGAGCCCGCCGTCGTGGCTCTGCAGGAACGTCCGCAGCCATCCGATCGAGTCGGCGTCGAGGTGGTTTGTCGGCTCGTCGAGCAGCAGCGTCGTGCCCGACTTACCCCCGGAACCGTCGGACGCGGCGAACAGGATGCGCGCCAGCTCGACGCGGCGCCGCTGCCCGCCGGACAGGGTGCGCAGCGGCTGCCCCAGCACCCGGTCGGGCAGGGCGAGGCTGTTGCAGATGCGGGCGGCCTCGGACTCGGCGGTGTACCCGCCGAGCGAGGAGAACCGGTCCTCCAGATTGCCGTACTTGCGGACGGCCTCGTCGAGCAGGTCGACATCGACCAACTCGGCCATGCGGGCCTGCTGCTTCTCCATCTGCCGGACGATGGTGTCGAGCCCGCGCGCCGACAGCACGCGGTCCTTCGCCAGGACGTCGAGGTCGCCCTCCTTGGGATCCTGCGGCAGGTAGCCGACCTCGCCGGAGGAGATCACCTTCCCGGCGTAGGGCTCGCCCTCGCCGGCGAGGATGCGCATGGTCGTGGTCTTGCCTGCGCCGTTGCGGCCGACGAGGCCGATGCGGTCGCCCGCCTGGACCCGCAGGGCGTCCCCGGGCGCGGTCAGCAGGGTGCGTACCCCGGCGCGCACTTCGAGATCGGTTGCGGTAATCACGAGGGGCCAGTCTACAGGCGGAAACGGGTACTACCGACCTGCGGCGATCACCCGGCGGCCGCCACCGGCCCGCTTCGCCGCGTACATCGAATCGTCGGCGAGCCGTTGCAGGACGTCGAGGTCGGCCGTCACCGCCGGCGCGTGTGCCGCCCCCACGCTCGCCGTGACCTGTAGCTGGTCGTCACCGAAGACGCAGCCGGCACAGCGGTCCGCTACCGCCGGCAGATCCGCGGGATCCGGCAGGTGCACGATGAGCACGAACTCGTCGCCGCCCGTGCGAGCCGCAGCGAGCGCGTCCATCCGCTCCGCGAGCGCCCGTCCCGTCTCGCGGAGCACCAGGTCGCCGCGGATGTGGCCGTACTCGTCGTTGACCTGTTTCAAGCGGTCCAGGTCGACGACGATCACCGCGAGCTCGCCACCCGACTCCCGATGCCGCGCGACGATGTACGTCGCGGCCGATCGCAGGCCGCGTCGGTTGAGCAGCCCCGTCAGCGGGTCGCGGTTCGACAGCCGAGTGACGGCGACGATGCTGCGCCGCGCGACCTCGACCGGAAACTGCAGCATGGCGGGCATCAGGACGTCGACGACCACCGCCACCCCGCTCACGAGGTACACCGACCACCCCGACGCACTCCGCGCGCACAGTGCCCAGGCGTCGATACCGAGGATCACCGCAGCGCAGTACCCGCAGTGCAGCAGCATGGCCCGCCAGCCGAGGAAGCCGGCCACGAACGTCCCCACGGCGCTCAGGAGGATCACCGTCACCAGTTGCGCGCGCGGGTCGGACAACGTCAGCGCCACGCCGAGGATCGTCAGGTCACCCCAGACCGCGTAGGCGACGGCGCCCCGCCACCCTGGGAACGGGCATATACCCCACAGTGCCGCGACGATGACGGACACTGTGAGCAGCACCACGAGCACGCTGCGTCCCACCACTCCGTGCGGGCCCGTCGGCAGCCACAGCAGCACCACCCCGGCGACGCCCAGACCGGCGCAGGCGCCGACGCTCACGAACCGCACGGCGACCAGACACACCGGCCACTCGGTCATCGCCCGCACGGCGAACCGGAACTCACTCCGGCCCGCCTGCCGCCACTCGGCACCGTCGGCGAGCGCCGACCACGCAGCCCCGAGGCCGCGGCGCCGGGCAGCGGCACGACCGCCCGCATCGATGCGGGAATCAGGGGTGGGCCGGGACTGCACCCGCACACGATAACCGCGCGTCAGACCCTAGGCCGCCCGATGTTCGACGACGACGTAGCCGTCTCCACCGGCCCGCTTCGCGGTGTACATAGCGCGGTCGGCGGCCACCTCGAGGTCCGACGCCGTAGGCGCGGCACCGGCGGCGGCCACGTAGGCGACGCCGACGCTGACGGTGACCGGGGTGGGCCGGTCGGCGAACAGCCGCTCGCCCAGGCACGCGGCGAAAGCGGGGAGCTGCGCCTCCCCGGGTAGCCGCGCGGCGACGACGAACTCGTCACCGCCCAGGCGCGCCACAGACGCCACGTCGCGGTTCGCGACCAGCCGCTGCGCCATGGCGCGCAGCACGGCGTCCCCGAAGGCATGCCCGCCACCGTCGTTGACCTGCTTGAAGTCGTCGATGTCGAGCACCGCTACAACGACCACTCCCGGGGCCCGGTGATCACCGACGAACCGCTGGGCGCGCATCCGCCAGCCGCGGCGGTTGAGCACCCCGGTGAGCGGGTCGAGGGTCGACTCCGCCGTCACGACCTGCGCCTCGCGGCGCGCCATCTCCACGATGAACTGGACGATGCCGGGAACCGCCACCACCACCGTCAGGGGCACGGTGACGAAGGGCATCAGCGGCCACAGGACGCGGCCCTCGACCGCGACGGCCAGCCACACGAGGCCGGCGATGTAGACGACGCCGAACATGCAGTGCGCGGCGACCACCCGCCAACCCAATGCGACGCTCGCGTAGAGACCGCCGAACGAGATGATGCAGGCGATTCCGAACCGGGCCTCAGGCGAGTCGATCGCCCAGACGTTGGTCACCGAGGCGAGGTCGACCCACACGACGAACGCCAGGGCGCCACCGCGTGAGGGCCACGACCGTCGGACCCACCACAGGCCCGCGACCAGACAGCTGAGGGTGACCATGAGGTTGATCAGGCGCTGAACCGCGCCGTGGGGGCCGAGCGGGTTTCCTTGGATACCCACGTTGAGCAGCCCGATCACCACACAACACGTCCCGACCGCCCGGCAGAACATGCGTTCCATGCGCGGCTGGCGGCGGATCGACTCGGTGAAGAATCGGTATTCCCGAGTACCGACGTCGCGCCAGGCCGCACTGTCCAGGACCGCGGCCACGGCGGTGCGCGCCGAACCCGCGAACTCACCCATGCGTACCTCCACGCCGCTCTTATTCATCCTCGCACAGGAAGCCTACGTTGACGTGTATAACGGTCCTCACGGCGTGGCGTGTGCCCGCTCGTCACGTCGGCACACTGCGATCGTTCGGTGGACGGTCGTTCGGTGGACGGTCGTTCGGTGGACGCGGGAGGCGGCGCCGACACGCCACTCCTGCGGGAGCGACGAGTCTCGTCCGACCGGGCGGGGCGCCAGTTCGGGTGCGCGGACGACCGCTACCGGCCCGATCGGGCGGCGTTCAGCATCGTCGACTCACGCCGCGGCAGGCAGCTGACCGCGGTGTCCCGATCCGCCGCGGCCGCGGGGAACGGTCAGGCCCTGCCCTCGCGGACGCCCGCGGCCAGCTCGGCGGTCAGCGACCGCACGTCGTCGAGCGAGCCGCCCGCCGCGCTGACCAGAGCGGACCCCACGATCACCGCGTCGGCGTAGGCGGCGATCTCGGCAGCCTGGGCGCGACTGCGCACCCCGAGGCCGACGCCGACCGGGATGTCCGACAGCTCACGCACCCGCGCGACCAGCTCGGGTGCGACGTTGTCGACGGTGTCGCGGGCGCCGGTGACGCCCATCGTGGACGCCGCGTACAGGAATCCGGACGAGGCGTTCGCCGTCATCGCCAGCCGCTCGGGCGTCGAGGACGGCGCGACCAGGAAGATCTTGTCCAGGCCGTGGGCGTCGGCGGCGGCGATCCACTCGGCCGCCTCATCCGGGATCAGGTTGGGCGTGATCACGCCGCGTCCGCCCGCCGCTGCGAGGTCGCGTGCGAACCTCTCGACGCCGTACTGCAGCACCGGGTTCCAGTACGTCATCACCACCGGCGCTCCGCCCGCGTCCGCGACCGCCTGCGCGGCGGGGAACACGTCCTTGACGCGGATGCCGCCGTGCAGCGCCTGGTCGGCGGCACGCTGGATGACCGGCCCGTCCATGACGGGGTCGCTGTACGCGACGCCGAGTTCCACGATGTCGGCGCCCGACTCGACCATCGCCACCATCGCCGCCACCGCACCGTCCCGCGTGGGGTACCCGCAGGGCAGGTACGTCACCAGGGCCGCGCGGTTCTCCGCGTGGCACGTCTCGAACACGGGCGCAAGCGCGCTCACTTGGTCTCCTCCTGTGCCTCGGTCGCCGACGTCTCGCGTGCGTAGATGTTCGACAAATCCGCGCCGACGACCTTCTGCCCCACCACGTTCCCGTCCGAGTCGAGTAGTCCGAACCACCTGCCCGCCGTGTCGACGTCCTTGTCGCCGCGGCCCGACAAGGACACGACGACGTTCGCGCCCTCCCCCAGCTCGGCCCCCACCTTCAGCGCGCCCGCCACTGCGTGCGCGGACTCGATCGCGGGGATGATGCCCTCGGTGCGGCAGAGCAGCGCGAACGCGTCCATCGCCTCCGCGTCGGTGATCGGGATGTACCGCGCGCGACCGGAATCGCGCAGCTGCGCGTGCTCCGGGCCGACGCCCGGGTAGTCGAGGCCCGCAGAGATCGAGTGGCTCTCGATGGTCTGGCCGTCCTCGTCCTGCAGCAGGTACGAGTACGCGCCCTGGAACGCGCCCGGCGTGCCGCCGGTGATGGTGGCCGCGTGCCGGCCGGTCTCGACACCGTCGCCGGCAGCCTCGCAGCCGACCAGCTCGACCCCGGCGTCGGCGATGAAGGGGTGGAAGATGCCGATCGCGTTGGACCCGCCGCCCACGCAGGCGACGACGGCGTCGGGCAGCCGCCCCGTGAGGGTCTGGATCTGCTCGCGCGCCTCGAGCCCGACGATGCGCTGCAAGTCGCGCACCATGAGGGGGAAGGGGTGCGGACCGGCGGCGGTGCCGAATGCGTAGTAGGTGTCGTCCGCGTTGGTGACCCAGTCGCGCAGCGCCTCGTTGATGGCGTCCTTCAGGGTTGCCGAGCCGGACGCCACGGCGATCACCTCGGCGCCCAACAGCCGCATCCGGGCGACGTTGAGGGCCTGGCGGTCGGTGTCGACCTTCCCCATGTAGATCACGCAGTCGATGCCGAGCAGCGCACAGGCGGTGGCGGTGGCGACGCCGTGCTGGCCGGCGCCGGTCTCGGCGATCACGCGGGTCTTGCCCATCCGCTGAGCGAGCAGCACCTGGCCGAGGACGTTGTTGATCTTGTGCGAGCCGGTGTGGTTGAGGTCCTCGCGCTTGAGGAACAGCTTGGCTCCGCCGGCGTGCTCGTTGAGGCGGACGCACGGGTACAGCGGCGACGGGCGGCCGGTGTACACGGCCTGCAGACGGTCCAGCTCGGCGAGGAAGGTGCGGTCGGTGCGCACCTTCTCGAACTCTGCGGTGACCTCCTCGATGACGGCCATCAGCGCCTCGGGCACGTGCCGCCCGCCGTACAGCCCCCAGTGCCCGCCCGCGTCGGGTTCGTATCCGGACGGTTCGGCGAGGCCGCTGCTGGCGGTTGGGAGAGTCACAGGATCGATTATCCCCCGACCGCCGAGACGCCCGGTGGCCGCCTCCCGGGCCGGACGAATCACGATGGTTGTAGTCGTTCACGATCGACGGATCGTCCGGAACCATTCCAGCCCATGACCACCGTGACCTCGCATGTGCTGGACGACCCCGTGACCGCCTCGCTGCACGGGGCGCACTCCCGGTTCCGCGTCGGCACGGGGGCGGTGGTGCGGTACAGCCCGCCGGTCGCCCGCTTCGTGGGGTTCCCGCGCCGGCCGACGGCCGCGCAGTGGGACGCGCTCGCCGCCCTCGCGGAGCCGGGCGAGGAGCTGGCGCTCCGCGGGCTCGAGACGACGGTGCCGGCGGGCTGGCGTGTTCGCGGGTCGATCGGACTGGTGCAGTTCGACGGCACGGGGCTAGCCGTCGGGTTCGGCCGCAGCGAGGTACGAGCGGAGGCCGCAACCCGCGCATCCGGCCCCGTCGGGTTCGGCCGCAGCGAGGTACGAGCGGAGGCCGCAACCCGCGCATCCGGCCCCGTCGGGTTCGGCCGCAGCGAGGTACGAGCGGAGGCCGCAACCCGCGCATCCGAACCCGCGCGCGACCCCGGGGTAGTCGTGCTCGGCCCCTGCGACGTGCCGTCGATCCTGGATCTGGTCGCCCGCACCCGCCCGGGTCCGTTCACACCCCGCACCATCGAGCTGGGGACCTACCTGGGGATCCACGACGGAGACCGGCTCGTGGCAGTCGCCGGGGAACGGCTGCATCCGCCGGGCTGGACCGAGATCAGCGCCGTCTGCACCGATCCCGCCTACCGCGGGCGCGGCCTGGCGACGCGATTGATCCGTGCGGTCGGCGCGGGGATCCGGGATCGCGGCGAGGTGCCGTTCCTGCACACCGCCGCCACCAACACCCGCGCCATCGCGCTGTACGAGCACTTGGGCTTCACGCTTCGGTCGCGCCTCGACCTCACGTTCGTCGCGCCGCCGGCCACTGCAAGCGTCGCGCCGTCCGTCGCGGGTACCGGAGAGGTCCGATGACCGCGGCCGCACCGTCACCGTCGTCGGCGGCAACGCCGCCCGTGACGCAGACCGCCGGAGAGGGGGTGGCGCCGGACCTCGCCGCGCTCGCCGGACTGACCGTGCGGCACCGTCTGCGCGTGGGCCGGTGGCTCGCCGTCGCGGTGGCCGCGCTGCTGCTCGCGCAGCTCGTGGTGAGCGCGTCGACCAACCCGCGCTACGACTGGCCGACGTTCGCCGCCTACATAGTCAGCCCCACCATCCTCGAAGCGCTGTGGCTGACGATCGAGCTCACGGTGATCGGTGCGGTGGCCGGATTCGTGCTGGGGATCGGGCTCGCCGCCGCCCGGCTGTCCGGCAACCGGGTCCTCGCCGCATTCAGCTTCGGCTTCACGTGGGTCTTCCGTTCGGTGCCGCTGATCGTGCAGATCCTGTTCTGGGGCTATCTCGGGGCGCTGTACCCGGTGATCGGGATCGGCATCCCCTTCGGTCCGACGTTCGGGAGCTCCGCCACCAAGGACCTACTGTCGCCGTTCGCGGCCGCGGTCGTCGGAATCGTGCTGCACCAGGCCGCCTACGGCTCCGAGATCGTGCGCGCCGGGATCCTCGGCGTCGATCCCGGCCAGCACGAGGCGGCCCGCGCGCTGGGCATCCCGCGGTGGCGGCACTTCTACCGCATCACCGCCCCGCAGGCGCTACGGATCATCACGCCGGCCGCGGTCAACGAGGTGATCGGGCTGCTCAAGGGCACGTCGGCGGTGTTCATCCTGGCCCTGCCGGACCTGTTCTACCGCGTGCAGGTGATCTACGGCCGCAACGGCCGGATCATCCCGCTGCTGCTGGTGGCCGTCGCGTGGTACGCCGCACTGACCACGCTGTTGTCGATCGTCCAGCATCTCGTGGAGCAGCGGCTGAGCCGCGGCTCGCGGGACACCGCCGTACGGTCGGCGGCGGCCGTGCGGACGGAGGTCGTCGCGTGAGCGCCCCCGCTGCCGAGCGGCCCGCACTGGCGACCGTCCCCCGGCTCGAGGTGGCGGCGCTGACGAAATCGTACGGCGACACCGAGGTGCTGCGCGGCATCGATCTGACCATCGCGCCCGGCGAGGTGGTCGCGATCATCGGACCGTCCGGGTCCGGGAAGTCGACGCTGCTACGGACCCTCAACCGGCTCGAGGAGCCGACGTCCGGCGTCGTCCGCCTGGACGGCGAGCTCATCGGTGTCCGGCGCCGGGGCGACCACCTGGTGGCGCTCGGCGAGGGCCGGGTGCGCCGGCAGCGGGCACGGATCGGCTTCGTGTTCCAGCACTTCAACCTGTTCCCGCATCTCACCGCGCTCGACAACATCGTCGAGGCGCAGGTGTCGGCGCTGCGGCGCAGCCGGGCCGATGCCCGCGAGCGGGCGCGGCGGTTGCTCGATCGGGTCGGGCTCGCCGACCACGCCGGACACTACCCACGGCAGCTGTCCGGGGGCCAGCAGCAGCGGGTGGCGATCGCCCGCGCGCTCGCCCTCGACCCCAGCCTGCTGCTGTTCGATGAACCCACATCCGCGCTCGACCCCGAGTTGGTCGACGAGGTGCACCGGGTGATCGCCGAGCTCGCCGCCGAGGGTCGCACGCTGGTCGTGGTGACCCACGAGCTGGGCTTCGCCCGCCGGATCGCGGACCGGGTGCTGTTCATGGACTCGGGGCGCATCGCCGCGAGCGGCCGACCGTCCGCGTTCTTCGACACCCCGCCCACCGACCGCGCGCGGCTGTTCGTCGCGAGTCACCGTCGGGCCTGATCCTCCGCGTCACTCCCCACTCCGCTCCCGCGTCACCCCTTCGAGAGGAACCGAATCCCCGTGCACCCCAGCAAGTCCCTGGCCGTCGCCCTCGCCGCCGTAGTGATGGCCGCCACGACCGCGTGCGGATCCGCCGCCACCGACGCGACCACGGCGAGCGTCGCCAACGGCGCGGGTGGCGTGCTGAACCTGTCGGCGAAGCAGGACCGCATCGTGCCGGCCGCGGACCCGACGGTGGCCGCCGAGGTCCCGGAGGCGATCCGCAAGCGGGGCACGATCGTGATCGCGCAGGGCGCCGGGGCGGGGGATCCACCGTTCGCGTTCCCCGCCAGTGACGACGACAGCGTGTTCATCGGCGACGAGATCGACATCTCCCAGCTGATCGCCGGGGTGCTCGGGCTGAAGCTGCAGTCGGTGAACACCTCCTGGGAGGGTCTGTTCCTCGGCATCGACAGCGGCCGCTACGACCTCGGCGTCTCCAACATCACGGTCACCGAGGCTCGTAAGGACAAGTACGACTTCGCGACCTACCGCAAAGACAACCTGGCGGTCGAGGTGCCGGCTGCGTCGACGCTGACCTTCACCGGCCCCGAGTCCTTCGACGGCAAGACTGTGGCCGTCGGCTCCGGGACCAACCAGGAGAAGATCCTGCAGCAGTACGACACCGACCTGAAGGCCAAGGGCCACAAGGGCATCGACATCAAGTACTACCAGGACGACACCGGCGTCTACGCAGCGCTCGCGTCGGGGCAGATCGACGCCTACTTCGGCCCGAACCCCATATCGGCCTTCCACGTCGCGCAGACCAAGGGGACGCCGCAGGCGACGAAGATCATCGGGTCGGTGTCGGGTGCCGGATCTACGCTGCAGGGCCTGATCGCCGCCACCACCAAGAAGGACGACGGACTGATCAGGGCGGTGCGCGACGCACTCGATGTGGTGATCCGCAACGGTGACTATGCGAAGGTGCTCGCCAAGTGGAACCTGACCAGCGAGGCCGTGCCGACGTCGGTGATCAACCCGCCGGGCCTGCCGCGTGACAACAGATAGCGACATCTCACCGCGTCACCGTCGACGCCACGGCGACCAGCAGTGCGAGCCCAGTGGAACCACCCAGCCGGCGGGAGGTGTTGAGCAGACCCGACGCCACGCCCACGTCCGGGGCACGAGCTGCGGTCAGCTGCGTGCCGCGCGCGCGACGAACTTGAAGCGGTCGCCCCGGTACACGCACCGCGTCCACTCGATCACGACACCGGCACCGTCTCGCCCCTGCCGGTGGATCATCAGCAACGGGTGCCCGGGCGGCACCTCCAGCAGCTCCGCCTCGACCGGGGTCGCGAGCGCGGTCTCGACCACATCCTCCACCGCCGCGACCTCCCGGCCGTACTGCACACGCAGTAGCTCATAGAGCGAGTCCCCCGCGTGCAGACGACCGCCGAGGCCCCGGAGCGGACCCGGCAGGTGCGCCACCTCGATCGCGATCGGCTCGTCGTCCAGGGTCCGTAGCCGCGTCACGCGGTACACCTTGGCGCCGGGCCGCAGCTCCAGTTGCTGCAGCGTCTCGCCGTCGGCTGCGATGTGGTCCACAGACAGCACGCGTGACCCGACCGCCATGCCGTTGACGCCGAAATCCTCTGTGAGCGAGGTCAATTGGCGCACCCGCACCACCTTGGGCGGCGCCACATAGGTGCCGCTGCCATGCTCGCGCCGCAGTACTCCCTCGGCCGACAACTCGGCGAGCGCCTTCCGCAGCGTCGTTCGCGAGACCCCCAACTGCTCGGCGAGCTGCCGCTCCGCCGGCAGCGAGTCCCCCTCGCCGAGGCGCGAGATCCATTCCTGCAGTGTTACTTTCGCACGGAAATAGCGCGGCATCTGCGCGCCTGCGGCCCCCGGTACGACCACTTCTACCATGTGTCTCACGATACCCCTTGACGGCGAAAGTGGTCTATGCCACTCTTGTTTCACTGACATTGGTATACACCACTACGGCGGCAGCCCAGCATCGCGGTAGCCACCCGGTAGGAGACAAGAATGAGCACCCAGGTTGCGAAGTCCGGGAACACCGGGCTCGGCATCCTCGTCGGAGTCGCCGCGGCGAGCCTCGGCGTGATCTACGGCTACGACACGTCGAACATCGGCGCGGCGAAGGACTTCATCGCGCAGCAGTACCACCTCGGGTCCGGGATGACGCAGGCTATGGCCTCGGTGGTCGTGGTCGGCGAGATTCTCGGCGCCATCGCGGCCGGCTGGCTCGCCAACCGCTTCGGCCGCAAGAAGTCGATGGTCGCGGTCGGCGCCTGCTACGCGGTGTTCGCGCTGATCAGCGCGCTGGCGCCCAACCCGGAACTGTTGCTCGTCGCGCGCCTCGCACTCGGCCTCACGGTCGGCGTATCGGTGGTGGTGGTGCCCGTGTTCGTCGCCGAGTCGGCGCCCACGAAGTCGCGTGGCGCCATGCTGGTCACCTACCAGTTCGCCACGATCGTCGGCATCATCCTCGGCTACGTGCTGGGGTACTTCCTCGCCGACCTCGGGCAGAGCTCGTGGCGGTGGATGCTCGGCGTCGCCGCGATTCCCGCGTTGGTCGTGACGCTGGTGTTGTTCCGCCTGCCCGACACGGCGCGCTGGTACATGAGTCAGGGCCGCGAGGCCGAGGCTCGCACCACTCTCACCCGGATCGAGCCCGCCGGCGACATCGAGGGCGAGATCACCGAGATGCGCCAGGCGCTCGCCGAAGAGGCCGGCGGCGGCATCAGGGAACTGTTCCGCAAGCCGTTCCTGCGGGCGACGTTCTTCGTGGTGGGACTGGGCTTCTTCATCCAGATCACCGGAATCAACGCGATCATCTACTACAGTCCCGACATCTTCAAGAGCATGGGCTTCGAGGGCCACTTCGGCTCGTACATGCTGCCCGCGTTCGTGCAGGTCTTCGGCCTGCTCGCCGTGATCGCCTCGCTGTTCACGATCGACCGCTTCGGCCGCCGGCCCATCCTGCTCACCGGCATCAGCATCATGATCGCCGCATTCGTCGTGATGATCGTCGCCTACACGATGGCGGGCGGGGACTTCGCCACCAACCAGTCCGCGGGCATCCTCGGCTTCGTCGGCCTGGTGCTGGTCACCGTCGGCTTCTCCTCCGGGTTCGGTTCGCTCGTCTGGGTCTATGCCGGCGAGGCGTTCCCGGCACGCCTGAGGTCGCTCGGCTCGTCCACCATGCTCACCGCCGACCTGGCCGCCAACTGGGTGGTCGCGCAGTTCACGCTGTCGCTGCTCAACGGCCTGGGTGGCGCCTGGACGTTCGGGATCTTCGGGATCCTCACCGTGGCGGCGTTCGTGTTCGTCTTCAAGTTCGCGCCGGAGACCAAGGGCCGCAAGCTCGAGGACATCCAGCACTACTGGCAGAACGGCGGCAGCTGGCCGGCCGACGGTGTCTCGCTCGCCGAGGACGCCCGATGACCACCGTGATCGGCCTCGACATCGGAGGCTCCAAGACCCAGGCCGTCAAGTCCGTCGACGGCGCCGTCGTCGCCGAGGCCCTGGCGGGCAGCGCCAACATCGCGTCGGTGGGCCAGGCGGAGGCGGGGCGCCAGCTCGACATCGCGCTCGCGCGGCTCGGCGTCGACGATGTGCGCGCGGTGTGCGCGGGCGCCGCGGGCGTCGAGACCCCCGCCGGCGCCGCGGTCCTCACCCGACTGCTCGCAGACCGCCTGCCCGGCGCGCGGATCAAGGTGGTGCACGACAGCCAGCTGATCCTCGCCGCCGGCGGGGTCCGCGACGGCATCGCCGTGATCTCCGGGACCGGCGCCGTCGCCTGGGGACGGGCCGGCGCGAAACGGGCGCGGGCCGGCGGGTGGGGCTACCTACTCGGCGACGAGGGTAGCGGGTACTGGGTCGCGAAGCAAGCCGTACGACACACCCTGACCTGCATCGACGCCGACGGTGCCGCTGACCGCCTCGGTCAGCAGCTGGCCGCCGACTGCGGGTTGCAAGACACGTCCGAACTGCTCGATCACTTCTATTCCCAGCCCGAGCGTCGCTACTGGGCCGGTCGGGCGCGCGTGGTCTTCGAGCTCGCGAGCTCCGGCGACCCGGCCAGCCGCGCAATCGTCGACGAGGCGGCCGCCGCGCTCGCCGCGATCGCCGTCTCGGTGGGCCAGCGGATCGGCTCGACCGGGCCGGTGATCCTGGCCGGCGGTCTGGCCGTCCACCAGTCCGCACTGCAGCAGGGCATCCGCGCCCAACTCGCGAACCACGGTTACACCGATGTCCGCGTGCTCACCGCGGACCCGGTGCGCGGGGCCGTCGAGCTGGCACAACGCGAGCTGTCGCGCGCATAGGACGAGGCCGGAGTGCCCCGACGCCGACGGTGCCGCGGCTCCCCCACGTGCGACGCACCCGGGTCTGGGCCCAGCCGGTCGGGGTGTCCACCAGGCGGCGTCGACCTCGACCGGAGTGCGGGCGGCCTTCGTGTGGGAATCGAGACAGTGGTGGGCGACGGCGGCAGGATGCTGTCTGCGAGCTCGGGGTGGTCACGATCATCTCCCGGCGCGACGGTTCTGCGATCGACTCGTCGATGGCGAGCATCCCCTTGTCGGCGGCAACCAACGCGTTCGCCGCCTCTATCAGGCGTGGCGGGTCCGGCGCCGCGACCGAGATGACCCGCAGCACCGCTGCCGTCGTCATAGCGAGGGGTTCCAGGTCCAGTCCCGGATTTCAGGGAGGTCTCGGCCGTGACGGTCGATGTACCGGGTGTGTTCGACGAGTCTGTCGGCCATCGACCGTGCGAGGCGATCGCCGGCCTCCCCTTGTGCGGGCAGCCTGTCGATGACATCCATGACGAGGTGGAAGCGATCCAGTTTGTTCTGGACTCGCATATCGAAGGCGGTGGTGATCGTGCCCTCCTCTGTGTAGCCGCGCACGTGCAGGTTGTGGTTGGTGCGCCGATAGGTGAGTCGGTGGATCAGACTGGGGTAGCCGTGGAAGGCGAAGATGATGCACTTGTCGGTGGTGAACAGGGCGTCGTAGTCCCGGTCGTCGAGTCCGTGGGGGTGCTCGCTGGCCGACTGCAGCTTCATCAGATCCACCACGTTGACGACACGGACCTTCAACGCGGGCAGGTGTTCCCGCAAGATCTGCGCCGCCGCGAGCACCTCCAGAGTTGGTGTGTCTCCGCAGCATCCGAGCACCACGTCGGGGTCGCCGCCAGAGTCGTTACCCGCCCAGTCCCACACGCCGATACCTGCGGCGCAGTGCGCCTCGGCCTGCTCGATGTCGAGCCACTGCGGCATCGCACGTTTGCCCGCGACGATCACATTGACGTAATGACGGCTGCGCAGGCAGTGATCAGCCACCGACAACAGGGTGTTGGCATCCGGCGGGAGATAGACCCGCACGATGTCCGCCTTCTTGTTCACCACATGGTCGAGGAAACCGGGATCCTGGTGGGTGAAGCCGTTGTGGTCCTGCTGCCAGACGTGCGAGGCGAGAAGGTAGTTCAGTGAGGCGATCTCGTGGCGCCAAGGGAGTTGCGCGGTGACCTTGAGCCACTTCGCGTGCTGATTGAACATCGAGTCGACGATGTGGATGAACGCCTCGTAGCAGTTGAACATCCCGTGCCGCCCGGTCAGCAGGTAGCCCTCCAACCAGCCCTGGCTCTGATGTTCACTGAGCATCGAATCCAGAACCCGCCCTTGGGGCGCAAGGTATTCGTCCCCGGCGACGGTACGGGCCTCCCACTGCCGATCGGTGACCTCGAAGACCGCGCCGAGCATGTTGGACAAGGTCTCGTCAGGCCCGAAGAGCCGGAAGTCGCGTGCATCGTCGTTGAGGGCGATGACGTCAGCGAGCAGGGTACCGAGCACGCGCGTGTCTTCGGCGTTCACGGCTCCTGGGGAGTCGACGGTGACCGCGTACGCGCGGTAGTCGGGCATCACCAGCGCTCGCAGCACACCAGGGTTGGTATGTGGGTTGGCACCCATCCGCCGCTGTCCGCGTGGAGCCAGCACAGCCAGCTCAGGCAACAGGCGCCCGGTTCGATCGAAGAGTTCGCCGGGCTTGTAGCTGCGCATCCAGGCGTCGAGAAGTTCGACATGCTCGGGATGCGCCTCGTCGACCAGCAGCGGGACCTGGTGTGCCCGAAACGTGCCTTCGATCTGTCGGCCATCGACCACTTCGGGGCCGGTCCAGCCCTTCGGGGAGCGCAGCACGATCATCGGCCATCGCGGGCGAGTGCTGTGGCCACCGGCGCGAGCAACGTCCTGGATGGCGCGAATGGTCTCTATCGTCTCGTCGAGGACGGTGGCCATCGTTTCGTGCATATCGTCGGGGTCGCTGCCTTCGACGTAGCGAGGCTCCCATCCGCACCCGCGCAGGAACTGGTCGAGCTCCTCGGGTTCGATGCGGTCCAGGATCGTCGGGTTGCTGATCTTGTACCCGTTCAGGTGCAGGATCGGCAGGACCGCCCCGTCACCGACCGGGTCGAGGAACTTGGTGGAATGCCAGGCGGTGGCCAGTGGGCCCGTCTCAGCCTCGCCGTCGCCGATGATGCACGCCACGATCAGATCCGGATTGTCGAACGCCGCTCCGAACGCGTGGCTCAGCGAGTAGCCGAGTTCTCCGCCCTCGTGGATCGATCCCGGAGTCGTGGGCGCCACATGACTCGAAATCCCTCCGGGGAAGGAGAACTGGGTGAACAGTCGCTTCATCCCGGCTTCATCCTGGCTCACGGCGGGGTAGATCTCGGAGTAGGAGCCCTCGAGGTAGGTATTCGCGACCAGAGCCGGGCCACCATGACCGGGTCCGGCGATGTAGAACATGTCCAGGTCGTATTTCGTGATGATCCGATTCAGATGCACGTAGATGAAGTTCTGCCCCGGGGTGGTCCCCCAGTGCCCGACAACAAGGGGCTTGACATCCGAGAGCACCAGCGGACGTCGCAGCAGCGGGTTGTCGTACAGATAGATCTGGCCGACCGACAGGTAGTTCGCGGCACGCCAGTACGCGTCCATCCGGTGCAGCAGTTCCGGTTCCAGTGTGCGGGCACCTGGCAGCACCCGGGTACTCGTCATGGGGTGTCCTCGACGTGGCTGACAGGGGCGTTCGTCGGATTCACGGCTGGCCCCTCGACCGGCGCAGAATCCTGTAGCAGCCGGGTCATCTGGCGCTCGTCCAGTGCGGTCCACGCACCGCGTGCGGCGGGCCACAGGTCGGGATCGTCCTCGAGCCCGAGAGCGACCGTCCCGCGCACAGCCCGCACCGCCGGCGCGGACACCCGAGTTCCTGCTCTGGCGGATCGCCCGTGCCGCAACAGCAACCACGAAATCCCCGCAATCAACATCACGTCCATCATCAGCGTGGTGTTCACTGCCGACCTCCCGCAGAGGAGAACCCGTTGGGCGCAGTAGCGATAGGGACCGGAAGCACAGGCGGTTGCGGTACGACAGCCGAGGCGCCCTCCCGAGCGAGGAACGACCCGAGTTCGGCGATCGTCGACATCAACGGGGCGGGGAACACCACGGTGGTGTTCTTGTCGACGCCCAGCTCCACGAGGGTCTGCAGGTTGCGTAGCTGCAGCGCCAGGGGGTGCGCCATCATGGTGTCCGAGGCGTCCCCCAATGCGGCCGCGGCCAGCGATTCACCCTCGGCGGCAATGATTTTTGCACGCTTCTCGCGCTCCGCCTCTGCTTGGCGCGCCATCGCGCGCTTCATGCTGTCCGGCAATTGGATGTCTTTGAGTTCGACCAGCGTGACCTTCACACCCCATTCGATGGTGGTGACGTCGAGTATCGTCTGGATGTCGAGGTTGATCCGGTCGGTTTCCGACAGAGTCTCGTCCAGCGTGTGCTGGCCGACGACTTTCCGCAGTGTGGTCTGAGCGATCTGGTCGATCGCGGCGCCGACGTTCTCGATCGCGACCACGGATTTCACCGCATCGACGACTTTGAAGTACGCGACCGCGGACACATCGACGCTGACGTTGTCGCGGGTGATGATGCCCTGGGACTGGATCGGCATCGTCACGATCCGCAGCGAGATCCGGTGCAGCACATCGACGAACGGGATGATGAGTCGCAAGCCCGGCTTGCGGTCACCGATCACGCGACCCAGGCGGAACTGCACGCCGTGCTCGTATTGTTGGACGATCCGCACCGACATCGCGAGTAGTAGAAGCCCCAGCACGACGAGGATCACGATCACGATGATCAGCCCTTGCATGGCCCGACTCCTGTCGAGGAGGTGAGCGGCGAGGTGCTCGCGGGCGGCTCGTAGCCGACCGTCATCATCCGTGGCATCAATGATTTCGACAGAATGGAGAAAGTGTGTGGATGTGGAACAGTCATGGTGATCCTGAGGTGAAGACGATCACCGGCGTGTAGGGGTCTCGGAGCCGATGCTCCTGGAGTTCCGCGGCGGACAGCCGAACTCATCCCGAACCAGCTGAGGCTCTCAGCCCCCTCAACGCTACACCTCGTCCGGGATTGTTCCTCCACTCCCGACAGGGCGCTACTCAGCGCTGAACGCTCCCCGGCCGGCGCCGGTAGACATCGTCGCCAGGTGACGGCGGTACTGTTGACCCGTCGACCCTCACCGTAGATGTCGTGCTGCAAGGCCCGTTGAGGCTCCGCGTGGGAGCGCCGGGGCTCAGTCGGGTAGTACATGAGCGCAGGGGACAATGGATGACCGAGTTCACCAAGGAAACCGAACCCGTACCGGCACCGCTGCTGGACACCGGACAAGCCCACACAGACATCGCCGATCTACAGGTCGCCATCGGCGATCTGGCAGGGTTGGTGGCAGGCAGTCTGGGCCTGCACGAGTTGTTGGCGGAGGTGGCGACCTTCGCAGTGCGTGCGATCCCGGGTGCCGCGGGTGCCGGGGTGACATTGTTGCGGGTCGACCGAACGGACCAGATGGTGGAAGCGTTGGCGGCGAGTGCCCCGTTCGTCGAGGAGATCGACCACATCCAGTACGTCACCTTGCGGGAGGGGCCCTGCATCACGGCGGCGCTGGAGGGCCGCACGGTGCGGTCGGGATCGTTGGGTGGGGAGAAGATGTGGCCGAGGTTCGGCCCCCGGGTGGGCCGCTTGGGGGTGCATAGCGCGCTGTCGCTGCCACTGCTGCTGTCCCATGACGAGGTGGTCGGTGCGATAAACGTCTACGCCTACGAGAAGGATGTGTTCGACGATTACGCCGCCGAGCTGGGAGAACTGTTCGCCAGACCCCCGGCGGTCGCGGTGCGCAATGCGCAGGTTCTCGCGCAGGCGATGACGCTGGCAGCCCAATTGCAGACCGCGCTGTCCACGCGACCGGTGATCGATCAGGCCATCGGTGTGTTGCGGGGGCGCAGCGGACGGAGCACCGAAGACACGTTCGTGCAGTTGCGCGCGATCAGCCAAGCCGAGCACCGCAAATTGGCCGATGTGGCGCAACGCATCGTCGACGAGGCGGTCCGCCGCGCCCGCGCGCGCCGGGCGTGTCAAATGGTCTGTGTAAGTCCTCCTCACGGAAGGATGACAGCATGACGAACACGGTGGAGCGGGAGCCTGAGGCAGCGGCTGAAGGCCTGTCGCATCAGTTGCGGTCCGCGGAGACGACA
>NZ_BAABFR010000051.1:0-33644 GCF_039541155.1 Tsukamurella soli | reverse complement strand
CGAGCGGCTCAGCCCGCCGGCCCAATCCGCCGCCACGACGGCGCGGGCGCCCGGCACGGGAACGACGGCGGCGCCGAGCACGACCACGACGTCGACGCACCCCGCACCGCGCAGAGCGGAGACCGCCGCGGAGAGCCAGTCTCCTTGCGCGGCAAGAACCTTCGGCATTCCATACCGGCTTCCCGCCCCGGCCGCGAGCACCACCCCGGACGGATCGACCACCATGCCGCCAGTGTGGCACGGCGCCGACCGCCCTGCCAGACGGCGACTGCACACCGCCACCCCGGCGGCGGTCC
Organism: Tsukamurella soli; assembly: GCF_039541155.1. Taxonomy (NCBI): domain Bacteria; kingdom Bacillati; phylum Actinomycetota; class Actinomycetes; order Mycobacteriales; family Tsukamurellaceae; genus Tsukamurella; species Tsukamurella soli. The sequence goes on along the minus strand of NZ_BAABFR010000051.1, from coordinate 33,348 downwards.
CGCAGCGGGCGGCCTGGCGATTTTCCCTGCGGAAACATCTGCGCCACCGATAGATAACAGGTGGGGTCTGTGATGAGACGATGAGTCGGATCGACATCGCCCCAACGCGACCGGAGGATGAGCGTCTCCCCCTCGCCACCAGCTTCGGCTACGGGATACAACACATCCTGGCGATGTTCGGCGGGGTGATCGCCGTCCCCCTGATCATCGGCGGTGCCGCCGGCCTCAGCACCACGGACCGCGTGATCCTCGTGTCCTCGTGCCTGTTCATCAGCGGCCTGGCCACTCTCCTGCAGACGCTCGGCGTCCCCGGCTTCGGCGCGCAGCTCCCGCTGGTGCAGGGCATCTCGTTCGCCACCGTCGCCACGATGCTGGCGATCATCGGCAAGGGCGGCGAGCACGGCCTTCGCTCCGTGTACGGGGCGATCATCGTCGCCGCCGTGATCGGCGTGCTGATCGTGCCCCTGTTCGCCAAGGTCATCCAGCTCTTCCCGCCGGTGGTCACCGGCTCGGTGATCACGGTGATCGGCCTGTCGCTGATGCCCACCGCCGCCGGCTGGATCACCGGTCAGCAGACCATCACCGTGGGCGCCAAGACGGTCGACAACCCCGACTACCTGGCCCCGCACAACGTCGCACTCGCGGCCGTCACCCTCGCGGCAGTCCTCATCCTGTCGCGGATCCGCCGGTTCACCCGCATCGCCATCGTCGGCGGCCTGGTGATCGGGACCGTCGTCGGCGCACTGTTCGGCGACGTGTCGACGGCCTCGCTGTCCGGCGCATCGGTGTTCGCGCTGCCGCACCCGTTCGCCTTCGGCGCCCCGATCTTCCAGATCGGCGCCATCGTGTCGATGACCATCGCGATACTGGTGATCATGGTGGAGACCACGGCAGATCTGCTCGCCGTCGCGGAGGTGGTGGGCACCCGCATCGACTCGAAGCGGGTCAGCGCCGGCCTGCGCGCCGACATGACCTCGTCGGTCGTAGCGCCCGTGTTCAACTCCTTCCCTGCCACCGCCTTCGCGCAGAACGTCGGTCTGGTGGCGATCACCGGGATCAAGAGCCGATTCGCCGTGGCCGCAGGCGGCCTGGTCCTGGTGGTCCTCGGCCTGTCCCCCATGGCCTCCGGGGTGTTCAACCTGATCCCCAGCCCCGTGCTGGGTGGCGCGGGAATCGTCCTGTTCGGCACGGTCGCGGCGAGCGGGGTGCGCACGCTGACCAAGGTCCGGTACTCCGGTACCAACAACCTGATCGTCGTGGCCACGGCCGTCGGACTCGGCATGATCCCCGTGGTCACCGACGACTTCTGGTCGCGGTTCCCGTCGTGGTTCCAGACCATCTTCGACTCGGGTATCTCGTCCACCGCCATCGCCGCGGTGCTGCTCAACCTGCTGTTCAACGTGTTCGGAGGCCGCGCCGGCGGGTCCACTCTGGCGGCCGCCCCGGCGGGCGGTGTGTCCACCACAGAGCTGCGGATCCTCGCGGAGGGCGGCGCGTTCGAGGCCGGTGAGGCCGTGCGGGTCACCTGCCCCAGCGAGGCCGCGTGACGCTCGCAGAATTCAACGGGCTCGACGCGGACGCCGCGCGCGATGTCCTGCGCGGAGTGTGCGCGTCGCCCGCATGGGCGGCGACGGTGTCGGCGGCGCGCCCGTACGCGAGCGTGCACGACGCCTACGCCGCAGCCGATTCCGCGCTCGCCGCGCTCCCCGAGGACGAGGTCGACCTCGCGCTCGCCGGCCACCCGCGCATCGGCGAACGATCGACGCACGCGTCGTCGGTGCGCGAGCAGGCAGCCGTCCTCACGGCCGACGCCGGGACTCGTACCGCCCTGGCGGAGGGCAACGCGGAGTACGAGCAGCGGTTCGGGCATGTGTATCTCGTCGCCGCGGCCGGGCGCGGGCCGGACGAGCTCCTGGCCGTCCTGCGCGCCCGGCTGGACAATCCGCCCGACGTCGAGCGCCGGGTGCTGCGCGGCGAGCTGGCCACGATCAACCGGCTGCGGCTGCGCAGCATCCTCGAGACGGAGGCGAAGTGAGCGGCCAGACGACGCTGTCCACGCACGTGCTCGACACCACGACCGGCCGCCCGGCCGCCGGGGTCACGCTCGCGCTCACCACCGCCGACGGTGCCCCGATCGCCGCCGCCGTCACCGACCACGACGGGCGCATCACGGACCTCGCCATCGTGGGCCCCGGCAGGTACGCGATCACCTTCGACACCGGCGCGTACTTCCCCGACGGTCTGTACCCCGAGGTCACCATCGTCTTCGACGCCCCCGGCGGGCACCTGCACCTACCGCTGCTGCTGTCCCCCTTCGCCTATTCCACCTACCGCGGGAGCTGAAACCATGCCCGATTCCGAATCGATCGCACTCTCCGGACGGATCGTCCTGTCCGACCACCAGTACGGCAAGGCGGAGAACAGGGTCGTCCGCATCGTTCGCGACACCCCGCGACACGAGATCCGCGATCTCAACGTATCGAGCTGCCTGCGCGGCGATTTCGAGAACGCGTACCTCACCGGCGACCAGGGTGCCGTGCTGCCCACCGACACCCAGAAGCAGACGGCGTACTCGTACGCGAAGGAGGTGGGGATCGACTCCCCCGAGGCGTACGCGCTGGCGCTCGCAACGCATTACGTCGCGGACGTCACGCCGGTGAAGCAGGCACGCATCGAGGTGGAGGAGTACGCATGGGTGCGGGCCGTCGTCGACGGCACCGAGCACGACCACACCTGGGTGCGCGGCTCCGCCGAGGTGCGCACCGCAGCGGTCACCCACGACGAGTCTGGCACGCAGATCGTCTCGGGCATCAAGGATCTCGTGGTGCTCAAGTCCACGGGCAGCGAGTTCAAGGGCTTCCTGAAGGACGAGTACACGGTGCTCGAACCCACCGACGACCGCGTGATGGCGACCTCGCTCGTCGCGCAGTGGCGGCTGGCCGGCACCGATCCCGGCGAGCTGGGCTGGGACGGCGTGTACGCGCGGGTCCGGGAGATCATCATCGCGAAGTTCGCCACCGTCCACTCGCTCGCGCTGCAGCAGACCCTGCACCGGATCGGCGAGGCGATCCTCGAGGAGTTCCCGTCGGTCGCGGAGGTACGGCTGTCGGCGCCCAACAAGCACCACTTCCTGTACGCCCTGGAGCCGTTCGGCGTGGAGAACAAGGGCGAGGTGTTCCACGCCGACGACCGCCCGTACGGGCTGATCCAGGCCGCTCTGTCCCGCGAGGACGCGCCCGAAGCCGGAAACGCGTGGGTCCCCTACCGCGGTTGGCTCGCTTGACGCTCGCCTACCGGGGGCATCTGTTCGACGTCGACGCGTCCGGCACGCTGCGGTCCGAGCCCGACGGTGTCCTCGCGATCGCGAACGGCCGCGTCGTCTTCCGCGGGCGCTGGGCCGAGTTCGCCCGGGATCCGGCCGCGGTGGAGGCGACGGTCGTCGCGGGCGAACACCCCCGCTTCCTACTGCCCGGCTTCGTCGACACGCATGTGCACTACCCGCAGGTGTTCTCGACGGACGCCTACGCCTCGGGAGAGCGCGGCGACGGGGGGTCTGCCAGCGGGCAGCTCCTCGATTGGCTCGAGCGCTGCATCTTCCCGGCCGAGACGCGGCTGGCGGACCCCGAGCACGCGGCCCGTGCCGCGGCGGCGTTCTGTGCGCGCCGGGTCGCGGCGGGCACGACGACCGCGCTGGTGTTCGGCTCCGCGTTCCCCTCCGCGCAGGACGCACTGCTGGGCGAGTCGCTGAAGGTGGGTCTACGGACGGTGTCAGGCCGCGGCGTGCAGACCGCGGGCCCCGCGTCGGCGGCCCCGCTGCTCACCGACATCGACACCGCGGTGTCGTTGTGCGCCGACGAGATCGAGAGATGGCACGGCGCCGGCGGCGGCCTGATCGCAGCGGCGGTCGTACCGCGCTTCGCCCTGTCGCTTCGGCCGCGGGACATGACGACGCTCGCCGCGTTCTATGGGAGCGTCCGCGACCGCGGGGTCTACTTCCACACGCACCTGTCGGAGAACGACGCCGGGCCCGACGGCGAGGTGGCCTCGACGTGCGCGGCGTACGGCGTCGACCGCTATCTCGACGCCTACGACGGGTTTCTCGGACGCCGCAGCGTGTTCGCGCATGCGGTGCACTGCCACGACGACGAGTTGTCCCGGCTCGCCGCCGCCGGCTCGGCGATAGCGCACTGCCCCACGTCCCAGTTCTTCCTCGGGTCCGGGACGATGCCGTGGCGGCGGACCGTCGCGTCCGGCGTCGAGGTGGCGTTGGGTACCGACGTCGGGGCAGGCGACGAGTGGCTGCTGTCCCGGGTCGCGGCCGATTGCTACAAGGCGCACATCAGCGAGCCCGGGGCCGCGTCCGTCGCCTTGGACCCGGCGCGGTTGCTGGAGCTGTGCACGCTGGCCGGGGCGCGCGCGCTGGACCTGGACTCCGTGACGGGTAACTTCGATGTCGGGAAGGAGGCCGACGTGCTGATCATCGAGCCGCACCGCTGGCCCGCGCTGGACGGGGTGCTCACGCATGCGCCCGAGTCGCCCGAGTCGCAGCTGTTCTCGCTGCTGCTGGGCCTGCGCGAACCGGCCATCGCCGACGTCCTGGTGCGCGGCGTCAGCGTCGTCGGTTGATCGCCGCCCCGAGCCGGAGTCAGGAGACATGGACCTGCCCACCGTGACCCGCATCGCCACACCCGCCGCCCGGGCCGACATCCCCGTCGGCGCCATGCCGTTGGCGGGCGGGACCTGGGTCTTCTCCGAACCGCAGCTCGGGGTGACCGAGCTGGTAGACCTGCTGGCACTCGGTTGGCGGCCGATCACGGTGCGCGAGAGCGGGATCGAGCTGGCTGCCACCGCGACGCTCGCCGCGGTGGCGGCGCATCCCTTCCCGGCGTCCTGGCCCGGCGCCGCCCTGTTCGACGCGGGCGCGCGGGCGCTGCTGGCGTCGTTCAAGGTCCTCGACGCCGCCACCGTCGGCGGTAACCTCGCGCTGTCCTACCCCGCCGGCGCGATGATCGCGGTGGCCGTCGCGCTCGACGCCACCGTACAGATCTGGCGCGCGGACGGATCCGACGAGGACGTCGCGGCGCGCGACTTCGTCACCGGGTCCCAGACCAATGTGCTGCGCCCGGGCGACCTGATCCGCCGCATCACCTACCCGGCCGCGGCCCTCGAATGCCCCGTGGCGCACCGCAAGCTCGCACCGTCGAGTCGCGGACGGTCGGCCGCGTTCCTGATCGGCCGCACCCTGCCCGACGGCACAGGGATGCTCACGGTGACGGCGTCCACGGTGCGGCCGGTCGTGCTCACCGGCCTCACCGACTGGGGCACCGTCGGCGCGGCGATCGACCCGGACCTGTTCGTCGACGACGTGCACGGCGCCGCCGACTGGCGGCGGCACGTGACCGGGGTCCTGGCGGGCCGCATCGCCGACGAACTCGGCTGGGGCGGCGCATGACCCGTATCGAGATCACCGTCGACGGGCGCCCCGTCGCCCTCGACGTCGCGCCCGGGCAGTGCCTGCGCACGGCCCTGCGCGACGCGGGTGCCCACGCGGTGAAACGCGGCTGCGACCACGGCGACTGCGGCGCGTGCACGGTGCTGCTCGACGGGCGGCCCCGCCACTCGTGCATCACCCCCGCCGTGCGCGCCGACGGAGCCGTGATCACCACGGCGGCCGGCCTGGCGCCGGCCGGTGAGATGCACGAGGTGGCCCGGGACTTCGTGGCGGCGGCCGGATTCCAATGCGGCTACTGCACCCCCGGCATGGTGGTCACCGCTGCCGCGTACCGCGCCGGGCTGGGCCCGCGCGATCCCGCCGAGGCGTTCAAGGGCAGCCTGTGTCGGTGCACAGGCTATCGCGCCATCCGGTCGGCGCTGGCGGGTACCCCGGGTGCCGACTGTCCCCGCGCTCCCGCGGCGGCCCGGGTCGTCACCGGCACCGAGCCGTACACCCTCGACGACCCGCCGGGCCAGCCCGCGCCGAACGGGCTGCTGCACATGGCCTTCGTGCTCAGCCCGCACGCACACGCGCGCGTGCTGCGGGTGGACTCGGCTGCGGCGCGGTCGGTCGACGGCGTGCGCGCGGTCCTCACCGCCGCCGACGACCCCGGCGTCCGGCACTCCTGGGCGCGGCACCACCTGCGCACCGACGACCCCGACGACACCGTCCTGTTCGACACCGTCGCCCGCTACATCGGGCAGCGGATGGTCGCGGTCGTCGCGGACGACCCGCGGACCGCCGCCCGCGCAGCCGATCTCGTGCGGATCGAGTACCAGCAGCTGCCCGCCGTGCTGACCCCGCAGGATGCGCTGCGCGGCGATGTGGTGCTGCACCCCGACGCGGGGCCCGACTCCCGGATCGCCGATCCCGCACACAACATCGTGGCGGCGGGCGGAGGCGGGTGCGGCGACGTCGAGGCGGGACTCGCCGCGGCCGCCGCCACCGTCGACGGCACCTGGAGTACGCACCGCGTGCAGCACGCGCACCTGGAGACACACGGCGCGCGGGCGTGGCGGGACGACGCCGGCCGGCTGGTGATCGTCAGCTCTACGCAGGTGCCGTTCCTGGTCCGCGACGAGATCGCGCACCTGCTGTCCCTGCCGCGGGAGGAGGTACGGGTGTTCGCACGGCGGGTGGGCGGCGGCTTCGGCGGTAAGCAGGAGATGCTGCTGGAGGGATACGTCGCCCTCGCGACGCTCCTGCTGGACGCCCCGGTGCAGGCGGAGATGCCCCGGCGGCAACAGTTCACCACGGCCCCCTGCCGGCACCCGTTCACCGTGCGGGTGCGCGCCGGGTGCGACGGTGCCGGCGTGCTCACGGCGCTCGACCTGGACGTCACGTCCAACGCCGGTGCGTACGGCAATCATTCGACCGGGGTGCTGTTCCACGGGTGCAGTGAGTCGGTCGCCGTGTACCGGTGCGCGAACAAGCGGATCGCGGCGCGGGCCGTGTACACGAACACGGTGCCGTCCGGGGCGTTCCGCGGCTACGGGTTGGGGCAGGTGCAGTTCGCGGTGGAGGGCGCGATGACCGAGCTGGCGCGGCGGATAGGCCTCGACCCGATCGAGTTCCGCCGACGCAACGTCATCCGGCCCGGCGACCCGTTGGTCGACTTCCACACGGAGGGACCCGATCCCGCCGACGGTGACCTCACCTACGGCGGCAGCTACGGGCTGGACCAGTGCCTCGACGCCGTGGCCGCTCGGCTGCGGTCCTCGAAGGCGACACCCGACGGGTGGCTGCGTGGACGTGGCGTCGCCCTGGCGATGATCGCGACGCTCCCGCCACGCGGCCACGTCGCCGACGCCACCGTCGCGATCACCCCGGACGGGCCGGAATTGTCCGTCGGGACCGCGGAGTTCGGCAACGGGACCACCACCGTCCTGGGACAGCTCGTGGCGCGGGCCCTGTGCGTACCGCCGAGTGCCGTGGCGATCCGACAGTCGGACACCGACGTCGTCGGCCACGACACGGGGGCGTTCGGCTCGGCCGGCACCGTCGTCGCCGGGCGCGCGGTGTGGCAGGCGGCCCAGGCGGCCGCCGACGCCGTGCGGGCCGAGGCCGCCCGGCGGCACGGTATCGACCCCGGCGCAGTAGATCTCGCGGCGCTCGACCTGCCCGAGTACGCCGGGATCGTCGCCCGCGGCCGGCACGAGGGCACGCCCCGCTCGCTCGCGTTCAACGTGCACGGCTTCGACCTGGCGGTGGATCCCGAGACCGGTGAGGTCGCGATCCTGCGCTCCGTGCACGCCGCCGACGCCGGCACCGTCCTCAACCCCGAGCAGCTACGCGGGCAGGTCGAGGGCGCCGTGGCGCAGGCATTGGGGACGGTGATGTTCGAGGAGATGCGGGTCGGGCCGGACGGCGGCGTCGAGAACCCGGAGCTGCGCAACTACCACCTGCCGCAGATGGCGGACGTCCCCGACACCGAGGTCGTGTTCGCGGCCACCCACGACGATCTGGGCCCACTGGGCGCGAAGTCGATGAGCGAGGCGCCGTACAACCCGGTCGCACCGGCGTTCGCCGCCGCGATCTCCGAGGCGCTGGGTGTCGCTTGCCGCGACCTGCCGCTGACCCGTGACCGCATCTGGCGGCTGCAACATGTGCACCCGACCGTCGGTTCGTGATCGCAACATGTGCACCCGACCGTCGGCCGATCACGAACATGTGCACCCGACCGTCGATGTCCGGCCGACGGTCGGGTGCACATGTTGCGATCAGGGAAGCCGCCAGTCCACCGGCTGCCCGCCCTGCTCGACCAGCAGCGCGTTGGCGCGGCTGAACGGGCGCGACCCGAAGAATCCGCGGGACGCCGACAGCGGCGACGGGTGCGCCGACTCGATCCGCGGCACGCCGCCCAATCGCGGTGCCAGCGAGGCGGCGTCACGCCCCCACAGGATCGCGACCAGCGGGCCGCCCCGCGCGACCAGCGCCTCGATGGCGCACTCGGTGACCTTCTCCCAGCCCTTGCCGCGATGCGACGCGGGCTTGGTCGGCTGCACCGTGAGCACCCTGTTGAGCAGCAGCACGCCCTGTTCGGCCCACGGCGTCAGGTCGCCGTTCGACGGTGTCGGCAACCCCAGGTCTGCCGAGTACTCCTGGTAGATGTTCTGCAGGCTGCGGGGCACCGGGCGCACATCCGGATGTACCGAGAACGACAGGCCCACAGCGTGCCCCGGCGTCGGGTACGGATCCTGGCCCACGATCAGCACGCGCACCCCGTCCAGCGGCTGCGTGAACGCGCGCAGGACGTTCGTGCCGGCCGGGAGGTACTCGCGACCCGCCGCCAGCTCGGCACGCAGGAAGTCGCCCATCGCGGCCACGTCCGACTCGACCGGTGTCAGAGCCTGGGCCCATCCGGTATCGATCTGCTCCGCCAACGGTTTCCGCGCCATCGTCACTCCTCGTTCGATACGAAGCTGGTCCAGCCGCCGCGCTCCGGCGCCGGCTCGTCGGCCACCGTCACACCGGGCTCCCCGGCGAGCACCCGGCCGATCCGCCGAAATCCTTTCGGCAGCACGACATCCGGCGGGAAGGTCGCGAGCAGCGCGTGATCCTCACCACCCGTGAGGACCCAGTCGAGCGCCGCCGCGCCGCGGCGGGAGGCCGCCCGCGCAAGCAGCGGATCCGGGTGTGGGGCACCGGGCTGCGGGTCCAGGGCGGCGGGATCGAGGTCGACGGTGACCCGCGACGCCATCGCGATCGCCCGCGCGTCCCGCACGAGTCCGTCGGAGACGTCCGTCATCGCGGTGGCCCCGGCGTCGGCCGCAGTCGGACCGGCCGCGAGCGGCGGCTCCGGGACCCGATAGACCGCGACGACCTCCGGGCATTCCGCATCCCGCGCCTCGAGGGCTGCGAGGCCCGCCGCGGAGTGGCCCAGCGTGCCGCACACCGCGAGAACGTCTCCCGGCCGTGCGCCGGACAGCAGGACCGGCGCGCGACCGGCCAGGTCGCCCAGGACGGTCACCGACACGATCACCTGGTCGGTACGCACCACATCGCCACCGACCACCGCCCCGCCCGCTGCTGCGGCACCGGCGGCGATCCCCTCGGACAACCTCTCGATCACCTCCGCCGCCGTGTCCGCGGGGCAGCCGAGCGTCACCGTGAAAGCGGTACAGACCGCCCCCATCGCCGCGATGTCCGCGGCGTTCTGCGCGATCACGCGCCTCCCAACGTGCTCGGGAGTGCTCAGATCGAAGCGGAAGTGGCGGCCCTCGACCACGGCGTCCGACGACACCACGACCCGGCCGTCCGGGGCCAGCACCACGGCGGCGTCGTCGCCGGGCCCGACGGGGACGCGCGGATCCGCCGTGACGCGACGGGTCGCGGCGGCGATCACGCCCTCCTCACCCAGGTCTGCCACGGTCCTGCCGGCACCGTGCGCGGTCCGGGCGTCGGGGTCGTTGTCGCTCATCGCTACGGTAGGTTATCGGCTCGCCCGGGCGGCTGTGGTCGCGGGCGGCCGGGCGACGGGCTCACGGACGGGTGGAGCAGGGCCGAAGAGAAGACGCCGAGGGGAAGACGAGGTGGCGGCGATGGCGCGTGATGATGGGCGGCGCAGCCCGGCGATGATCGCGACGGCGATCGCCCTCCCGGTCGCACTCCTGGCCGCGATCCTGGTCTTCGCCGTCATGGCCCGGCAGCGCCACGACGCCGGGCAGACGTTCCTCGAGAACGTCGCGGCACCGTCGGCGTCCGAACCCGCCTGCGCGTCGCTGCTGCAGGTGATGCCCGCGAAGCTGGGCGGATTCACCCGCGACGGCGGAACGCGGACCGCCGGGTATGCGCGCTGGCAGTCCGACCAGGACGGCACCGTCGAGCTGCGCTGCGGTGTGGACCGGCCCGCACAGCTCACCCGCACGTCGTCGCTGCAGGTCGTGGACCAGACCCAGTGGCTGCAGGTGCTGCCCACTGAGAAGTCCCAGGTCGGGCTCGGCGCGTACTGGGTCGCGGTCGACCACCGCCCGTACGTGATGATGTGGATCCCGGACAACGCCGGCACGGCGCCGATCCAGGCGGCATCCGATTCGATCAACCAGAAGCTCGCGCCCGCATCGCTCGACTTCGGCTGACCGACATGTGCACGCTTCCGTCGGTCGTCCGCCACCCCGAGCCAACATGTGCACCCTTCCGTCGGCGGGACGGCCGACGGAAGGGTGCACATGTTGGGAAGGCCCGCCGACGAAAGGGTGCACAGGTTCAGCGGAGGCCGGTGCCCCGCGCGATCGCGGTGTCGACGAGGAGCGACAGCAACTCGGCGTAGCCGAGGCCGGCCGCGTCCCACATGCGCGGGTACATCGACGTGGACGTGAAGCCGGGCATCGTGTTCACCTCGTTGATCACCGGCCCGTCCGCCGTGTAGAAGAAGTCGACGCGCGCCAGCCCCTGGCAGTCCAGTGCGCGGAAGGCGTCGACCGCGAGCCGCTTGATCTCCGCGGTCACGTCCCCGGGCAGATCGGCGGGGATCCCGTACTCCGCGCGGTCGTCGAGGTACTTGGTCTCGAAGTCGTAGAAGGCGTGCTCGACGTCGGCGGCCATCGAGATCTCGGCGATCTCCGACGCCGTGACGCTCCCGTCGGGACGCTCGAGCACCCCGACCTCCACCTCACGGCCCACGATGGCGGCCTCGACGATCACCTTCGGGTCGTACCGGCGGGCCTCGGCGACGGCCGCGGGTAGGGCCGCGAGGTCCGTGACCCGGGTGATACCGATCGACGACCCGCCGCGCGCGGGCTTGACGAACAGCGGCAGCCCGAGGCGAGCGAGCACTTCCGCGGGTACGTCGGCGTCGCCGCGCCGCAGCACGTGATAATCGCCGACGGGTAGCCCGTCGGCGACGAGCAGCTTCTTGGCGAACTCCTTGTCCATCCCGGCGGCCGACGCCAGCACCCCGGCCCCCACGTACGGCACGCCGGCCAGCTCCAGGAGGCCCTGGATGGTGCCGTCCTCGCCGTACGGGCCGTGCAGCACCGGGAACACCACGTCGACGGCCGACAGCAGCGCACCCGCATCCTCGGCCTGCAGCGAGACCAGGCGGGCGTCACCGTCGCCGGCGACGAGCGTGAGGTCGGCCGCCCGCTCCGCGACCTCGGGCATCGCCCGCTGCGCGATCCGCAGGCTGTCCGCGCCGCCGCGCACCAGCACCCACGAGCCGCCCCGGGTGATTCCGACGGGGACGACCTCGAAGCGATCCGGATCCAGGTGCGTCAGCACGCTTCCCGCGGACACGCACGACACCGCGTGCTCGCTGCTCTGCCCACCGAACACCACCGCAACCCTGGTACGCCTCGTCACGGGCACCTACCTTACGGGGGAAGCCGGCGCCACCCGGTCCGTCGGCGTGTCATTCGCCGCCGACGTCGCGGTTGAGCAGGTCGTTGATCGCGTTGGACACGGGGACGCCGTCATAGCAGACCGCGCGCACCGCCTCCGTGAGCGGCATCTCGACGCCCACCTTGCGCGCCAGGTCGGCGACGGAGATACACGACTTCACGCCCTCCGCGACCTGGCCGCTCGCGGCCGCCTGGGCCTGCACGAGGGTCATGCCCTGGCCGAGCCGCGATCCGAACGTGAAGTTGCGGGACAGCGGCGACGAGCACGTGGCGACGAGGTCGCCGACGCCCGCGAGCCCGGCCAGGGTGAGCGGCTCGGCACCGAGCGCCGTACCGAGGCGCAGCGTCTCGGCGAGGCCCCGGGTGATGATGGCGGCGCGGGAGTTCTCCCCCAGTCCGACGCCGGAGGCGATACCGCAGACCAGCGCGATGACGTTCTTCGTTGCGCCGCCGATCTCGCAGCCCACCACGTCGCTGTTCGTGTACGGCCGGAAGTAGTCGCCCCGCACCAGGTACTGCACACGCTGCGCCCGGGCCTCGTCGACCGAGGCGACCACTGCGAGCGTCGGCTGCCGCTTGGCGATCTCCTTCGCGAAGTTGGGTCCGGTGAGCACCGCTACCCGATCGTCGGGCACGTCGGCGACCTCGCAGACCACCTCGGACATCCGCTTGAGCGTGCCGATCTCGATGCCCTTGGCGAGGCTGAGGATGGTGACGTCGTCCGGGATCAGGTGCGACCACGCCGCGAGGTTCTCGCGCAGCGACTGCGACGGGACCGCCAGCACCACCAGACCGACACCGCTGAGGGCCTCCTCGGGATCGTGTGTGGCACACAGGTTGTCGGGGAGCACGGTGTCGGGAAGGTAGGAGGCGTTGAGCTTGGTCTCGTTGATGGCGGCGGCCACCTCCTCGCGCCGGCACCACATCGTGACCCGGTGCGGCTCGGGGCGCGTGGCCTCGGCGAACACCTTGGCCATCGCCGTCCCGAACGAACCCGCCCCCATCACTGCAATGTCGACCATCGCTCCCGCGCGCTCCTTCGGCTACTCCGGCGGCGCCCCTGCGACGTCGCTCGGTGGCTGCCAGGGTAGCGCCGTCGCGCGATGCGACAGTGGCGTTCCGCCCTGTTCCGCCCGTCGCGCCCGCGGCGACGGTGCAGCCGCGTACACCGCTTCATAGAGTGGTGTCATGATCGATGTCGTAGCCGTCGCGGCCGTCAAGGCACTCGGCACCGCGAAGTCCCGCCTCGCTGCGGCCGCGCCGCCCGCCCGGCACTCGCGGCACGGCGCCGAGCCGGGCGTGGCGGATCTGGTGCTGGCCATGCTCGCCGACACCGTCGCCGACCCCGCTGCGACCGACGGCGTGCGCGCGGTGTACGTGGTCTCCCCCGACCCGGACGTGCACGCCACGGCGCTGCGGTCCGGGGCACACGCACTCGGGGAGCCCGACGGTGGCGGGCTGAACGCCGCGCTCGCCGCGGGCGCGGCGACGGTGGCCGCCGCGCACCCGGACGCGTCGGTGCTCGCGATCCAGCCCGACCTGCCGGCACTCACGTCCGCCGAGCTCGCGGCGTTCCTCGCCGCCGCGGGGAAGCGGCGCGCGTTCGTCCCCGACCGGGAGGGCACCGGCACGGCCGCGCTGCTCGCACCCGTCGGCACCGCGCTGGACCCGCGGTTCGGGGCAGGATCTGCGGGCCGCCACCGGGACTCGGGCGCGCTCGAGCTCGCGGGTCCCTGGCCGGGACTGCGCGGCGACGTCGACACGGCGGTGGACCTGCGCGCCGTGGCGCACCTGCTCGGCACGCACACCGCGACCGCGCTGCGGGCGCGATCCGCGTCCTGAGAACTTCGACCGGCTGCGGGATCGACCGGATCAGTAGGCGATCAATGCGCCACAATGTTGACGTGACCAGCGAGACGCCCGAGAACCCGGTACCCGAAGCAGCGATCACCCGAACGATCGGGGGACTGCCGAGCGCCCCGCCCGCAGCGCCGGAGGAGACCGGGCCAGCTCCCGACCTCCCCGAAGACCGGTATCTCAACCGTGAGCAGAGCTGGCTCGACTTCAACGCCCGCGTGCTCGCGCTCGCCGAGGACGCGTCGATGCCGCTGCTCGAGCGCGCGAAGTTCCTCGCGATCTTCACGTCGAACCTCGACGAGTTCTTCATGGTCCGGGTCGCGGGCCTCAAGCGGCGCGACCAGACCGGCCTGTCGGTGCGGTCCGCCGACGGCCTGTCGCCGCGCGAGCAGCTACGGGTGATATCCCTGCGCACACAGGAACTGGCCCGCAAGCACGCCGCCGTGTTCGCCGACGCCGTGCGGCCCGAGCTGGCGGCGCAGGGCATCTCGGTGCTGTCGTGGAAGGAGCTGACCCCGGAGGAACGCGAGCGACTGACCAAGCACTACCACGAGCAGGTGTTCCCGGTGCTGACGCCGCTCGCCGTCGATCCCGCACACCCGTTCCCGTACATCAGCGGGCTGTCACTCAACCTCGCCGTCGCCGTGCGCGACACCAGTACCGGCGCCGAGCATTTCGCGCGCGTCAAAGTACCCGACAACGTCGACCGGTTCGTCACCGTCCGCGCGGAGCGCGGTGACAACGCGCTGCTGCCGATGGAGGACCTCATCTCGGCGCACCTGGACGCGCTGTTCCCCGGCATGGCGATCGTCGAGCACCACGTCTTCCGCATCACGCGCAACGCGGATTTCGAGGTCGAGGAGGATCGCGACGAGGATCTGCTGCAGGCGCTGGAGCGCGAGCTCGCGCGGCGCAGGTTCGGCTCGCCGGTGCGCCTCGAGGTGGCGGAGGACATGTCGGAGCACATGCTGGAGTTGTTGCTACGCGAGCTCGACGTGGATCCGGCCGACGTGATCGCCGTGCCCGGGCTGCTCGACCTGTCGTGCATGTTCGAGCTGTACGGGCTGGACCGGCCGGCGTTGAAGGACAAGCCTTTCGTGCCGGTGACGCACCCGGCGTTCGGCGAGCGGGAGACCCCCAAGAGCGTCTTCGCGACGCTGCGCGAGGGCGACGTGCTGGTGCACCACCCGTACGACTCGTTCTCGACCAGCGTGCAGCGGTTCATCGAGCAGGCGGCGGCCGATCCGCACGTGCTGGCCATCAAGCAGACGCTGTACCGCACGTCGGGCGACTCCCCCATCGTCAATGCCCTGGTCGACGCCGCCGAGGCGGGTAAGCAGGTCGTGGCGTTGGTGGAGATCAAGGCGCGGTTCGACGAGCAGGCCAACATCAAGTGGGCGCGGCAGCTGGAGCAGGCGGGCGTGCACGTCGTGTACGGCCTGATCGGCCTCAAGACCCATTGCAAGACATGCCTCGTCGTGCGACGCGAGGGTGCCCAGATCCGTCGCTACTGTCACATCGGCACCGGCAACTACAACCCGAAGACCGCGCGGCTGTACGAGGACGTGGGGCTGCTCACCGCCGACCCGGTGATCGGCGCCGACCTGACCGATCTGTTCAACCGGCTCACGGGCTACTCCCGCAAGGAGGAGTACCGCAACCTGATGGTGGCGCCGTACGGCGTGCGGTCGGGCATCATCGACCGGATCGATCGCGAGATCGAGCTGCACCGCGCCGGCCAGGCGGGCGGCGTTCGCCTCAAGGCCAATTCGCTGGTCGACGAGCAGGTGATCGACGCGCTGTACCGGGCCAGCCAGGCCGGCGTGCCGGTGGAGATAGTGGTGCGCGGCATCTGCGCGCTGCGACCGGGCGTGCCCGGACTCAGCGAGAACATCACCGTCCGTTCCATCCTCGGGCAGTTCCTCGAGCACTCGCGGATCCTGCACTTCCGCGCGGCCGGCGAGTTCTGGATCGGCAGCGCCGACATGATGCACCGCAACCTCGACCGGCGCGTCGAGGTGATGGCGCAGGTGAAGGATCCGCGGCTCGCCGAGCAGCTCAACGAGATCTTCGAATCCGCATTGGATCCCGCGACACGATGCTGGGTGCTCGACGGTGTCGGCGACTGGCTCGCAGCACCGGTCCCGGGTCACCCGGTCCGGGATCACCAGCGAGAGCTGATGCGCGCTCACCGCGCCACCGCGCGGTGAGCAAGGTGGCCGGCAACGGATCTCGCGACAACCCCGAGGTGGTCTATGCGGCGGGTGCGGTGCTCTGGCGCCCAGCCGGCGACGGTGCCGAGATCGCCCTGGTGCACCGGCCGCGGTACGACGACTGGACGCTGCCGAAGGGGCACGTGGAACCCGGCGAGCACGTCGTGGTCGCGGGCATGCGGGAGCTCGAAGAGGAGACCGGCTTCACCGCGCGGTTCGTCCGCCACGTGCGGCGGGTGTCATACGACGTGCCGCGCCGCCCGCGACACGGCACGGCCCGCGGTGGATCCGACACCGTCCGCAAGCGGGTGCACTACTGGTCGGCGATCGCGACCGGGGGTGGATTCACTCCCAACGACGAGGTCGACGAGCTGCGCTGGCTGCCCGCCCGGGAGGCCGCGAAGGCGGTCAGCTACCCGCTGGACCGGCGGGTGGTGCGGACGTTCGTCGGGCAACCCCTCGACGCCACGACGACGGTGATCGTGCGGCACGCCAAAGCCGGTCGCTCCCAGGGCTACCGGGGCGATGACCGGGCCCGGCCCCTCGACCGGACCGGTCGCGCCCAGGCGGAGGCCCTCGTGGAACTGCTCGGGGTCTTCGCGCCCGGTTCTCTGGGCTCCGCACCTCTGGTGCGCTGCCGCGAGACCCTCGCGCCGCTGTCCGAGGAGACGTCGCTGGCGATCGCGGACGAGCCGACGCTGTCGGAGCGTGCGTACGCGGACGACCCGCGCCCGGCGCATCGGCGGATCCGCAGGATCGCCCGGGACGCAGAGGAATCGGGCCACACGCCGGTGGTGTGCAGCCAAGGTGGGGTCATCCCCGGCCTCACCGCGTGGTGGGCGCGCGAGGACGGCGCGGCGCTGCCGCCGGCACGCAACCGGAAGGCGAGCGTCTGGGTGATGACGACACGAAAGGGCCGGCTGCTGACCGCCGACCACATCGACACCCCACTGCCGCTCGGTCGCTGACCGACAAGCCTCGTAGTACAACGGATCCGGCGGCGCCTCGACCGAGAGCGCCGCCGGATCCGTGGTTCACGCGGAGGTGACGAAGCGGATCAGTTCGCCGCGCGACGGCGAGTCGCGGTCCGCTTGGCCGGCGCGGCCGCGGTCTTCTTGGCCGCGGTGGTCTTCTTGGCCGCAGTCGCCTTGGCGGCCTTGGCCGGAGCCTTCTTCGCCGCCGTCTTCGTGGCGGTCGCCTTGGTGGCCGCGGCCTTGGCCGGCGCCTTCTTGGCCGGAGTCGTCTTGGCCGGGGCCTTCTTCGCGGCAGTCGCCTTGGTGGCGGTCGCCTTGGTGGCTGCGGCCTTCGCGGGGGCCTTCTTCGCTGCCGTCTTCGTGGCTGCGGCCTTGGCGGGGGCCTTCTTCGCCGCGGTCGCCTTGGTGGCGGTCGCCTTGGTGGCTGCGGCCTTCGCGGGGGCCTTCTTCGCTGCCGTCTTCGTGGCTGCGGCCTTGGCGGGAGCCTTCTTCGCCGCGGTCTTGGTGGCCACGGCCGCACCGCGGCGGACCGCCGGGCCGGTGGCGCTGAGCTTGGACTGGCCGGAGATCACGGCCTTGAACTGGGCGCCGGGGCGGAACGCGGGCACGGAGGTGGGCTTGACCTTGACGGTCTCGCCGGTGCGCGGGTTGCGGGCGACGCGAGCGGCGCGCTTACGCTGTTCGAAGACGCCGAATCCGGTGATGGTCACCGAGTCTCCGGAGTGGACGGCCCGGACGATCGTGTCGACGATAGCCTCGACCGCCTCGCCGGCGGCCCGGCGGTCGGTGCTCAGCTTCTCGGTGAGCACCTCGATGAGTTCAGCTTTGTTCATGGGTTCCTCCGCATTCGGTGGCTCACCGATGAGCCGACTACCGAACACGGTAAACGCACGATCGCAAATATTCCAAGTACCACGCCAAGATTCGCAGATTCTCAGCGCCCCGCCGGTCCCGGGATCGGGGTCGGCGGGGCGCTGGGAATCGAGCACTTCGGACGGTGCCCGAGCCTGCGGGGTACGCGGATCGGGTCGGTCAGCCGATCGCTGTAGTGACGGGTTTGTATGCGGGCCTACGGCTTTCGTACTCCGCGATCTCGTCGACGTGCTGCAGGGTGATGCCGATGTCGTCGAGCCCGGCCATGAGACGGTGCCGGGTGTGGTCGTCGATCGAGAAGGGCACCACCAGATCCCCGGCTGTGACGGTCTTCTCCTCCAGCGACACCGTCAATTCCAGCCCCGGCTGATTCTCGAGCGCCTTCCACAGCAGCTCGACATCGCTCTGCTCGACGAGGGCGGCGACGAGTCCGGCCTTACCCGAGTTGCCCCGGAAGATGTCGCCGAACCGGGACGAGATCACTACGCGGAAGCCGTAGTCCATGAGGGCCCACACGGCGTGCTCGCGCGAGGATCCGGTGCCGAAGTCGGGTCCCGCGACCAGCACGGATCCCCGGCTGAACGGCTCGATGTTGAGGATGAAGTCGGGATCCGCGCGCCAGGCCGCGAACAGGCCGTCCTCGAATCCGGTACGGGTGACCCGCTTGAGGTAGACGGCGGGGATGATCTGGTCGGTGTCGACGTTGGTACGCCGCAACGGGACACCGATCCCGGTATGGCTGACGATGGCTTCCATCTGGGGTTCTCCTGAGGCTGAGGCTGCTGGTGTCAGGCGGTGACGAGGTCGGCTGGCGCGGACAGGGTTCCGCGCACCGCGGTCGCCGCGGCCACGGCGGGCGAGACCAGGTGGGTACGGCCACCCTTGCCCTGGCGGCCCTCGAAGTTGCGGTTGGAGGTCGACGCGCACCGCTCGCCGGGCGCGAGCTGATCGGGGTTCATCCCCAGGCACATCGAGCATCCGGCCTGCCGCCACTCGGCCCCCGCGTCGATGAAGACCTCGCCGAGGCCCTCGGCCTCGGCCTGTGCACGCACCTTCATCGACCCGGGCACGATCAGCATCCGGACACCGTCGGCCACGTGGCGGCCGCGCAGGATGTCGGCGACGGCCCGCAGGTCCTCGATGCGGCCGTTGGTGCACGACCCCACGAAGACGGCGTCGACGGCCACCTCGCGCAGCGGCGTGCCGGCCTCGAGTCCCATGTACCGCAACGCCTTCTCGGCGGTCTCGCGATCACCGTCGCTGCCGAACGACTCCGGGTCCGGCACCGCCGCCGACAGCGGCGCACCCTGGCCCGGGTTGGTGCCCCAGGTGACGAACGGGCTCAGCGTGGTGGCGTCGATGACCACCTCGGCGTCGAACTCAGCACCCGCGTCGGTGCGCAGCGCGTCCCATGCCGCGACGGCGGCGTCCCACTCGGCGCCCTGCGGGGCGTGCGGGCGGCCCTTCAGGTACTCGTACGTGGTCGCGTCGGGCGCGATCATCCCGGCGCGCGCGCCGGCCTCGATGGACATGTTGCAGATGGTCATCCGCGCCTCCATCGACAGCTTCTCGATGGCGCTGCCGCGGTATTCGAGCACGTAGCCCTGACCGCCGCCGGTGCCGATCTTCGCGATCACCGCGAGGATCAGGTCCTTCGCGGTGACCCCCTCGGGCAGTTCGCCGTCGACGGTGATCGCCATCGTCTTGAACGGTCGCAGCGACAGGGTCTGCGTCGCGAGGACGTGCTCGACCTCGGACGTACCGATCCCCATCGCCAGCGCGCCGAACGCGCCGTGTGTCGAGGTGTGGCTGTCGCCGCACACCACGGTCATGCCCGGCTGCGTGAGGCCCAGCTGTGGGCCCATGACGTGCACGATGCCCTGCTCGGCATCGCCCATCGGGAACAGGCGGACGCCGAACTCCTCGCAGTTGCGGCGCAGCGTCTCGACCTGGGTGCGCGAGATGACGTCTGCGATCGGCTGACGCAGCGTATCGGTGGGGACGTTGTGGTCCTCGGTGGCGATCGTCAGGTCCGTCCGGCGCACCGGGCGGCCCGCGAGCCGCAGCCCGTCGAAGGCCTGCGGGCTCGTCACCTCGTGCACGAGGTGCAGGTCGATGTAGATGAGATCGGGATCCTTCGCGGCCCCCTCCCCGACACCGCGGACCACGACGTGCTGGTCCCAGACTTTCTCTGCCATGGTCTTGGGGGCGCTGGCTGTAGCGGTCCCCTGCGCATCCGGCTGCATGCTGCTCCACCTTGATCCCGCCCATCCGCCTCGATGTTGATATCTCAACAGATGGGAAACTAGTATCGGACTATGGGAAACAATAGCGCACCCGACGCGGTCGGCGAAAGCGCCGCGGACCCCCTGGCCGTGGTGAGCGGGATCGGCGTGCTGGACAAGGCGGTCGCCGTGCTGCGTACGGCGGCGGCGGAGCCGGCGTCGCTCGCGGACCTGTGCGAACGCACCGGACTGCCCCGCGCCACTGCACATCGGCTCGCGGTAGGCCTCGAGGTGCATCGCCTGCTCGCCCGCGACGGTGACGGCCTGTGGCGGCCGGGCGCCGCGCTGCGCGAGCTGGCCGCCAGCGATACCGACGCGCTGCTGGCGGCGGCTGCGTTGATCCTGCCGAGACTGCGCGAGATCACCGGTGAGTCCGTGCAGCTGTATCGCCGCGAGGGCGACCATCGCGTGTGCGTGGCCGCGGCGGAACCGCCGTTCGGGCTGCGGGACACCGTCCCCGTCGGCGCGCGGCTGCCGATGGACGCCGGGTCCGGCGCGAAGGTGCTGCTGGCGTGGACCGAGCGCACCTCACACCACGCGGCCACCGGGGCCTTCGGCGAACGTTCGCTCGCCGAGGTGCGCCGCCGAGGGTGGGCACAGAGCGCCGGCGAACGCGAACCTGGGGTGGCGAGTGTGTCGGCGCCCGTGCGGGACTCGCGTGGCGAGGTGGTCGCCGCGATCTCGGTGTCCGGGCCGATCGACCGGATGGGCCGGCGCCCCGGCGCGCGCTGGGCGGCGGACCTGCTACAGGCCGCCGACGCGCTGCACCGCCGCCTGTAGCCGCGGGCTCCCCGCACCGGGTCAGACGACGGGCGAGAGCACCACGATCACGAACACCGCGGCGGTGCCGATCGACGCCCAAGCATTCGTCCGATTCGGCTGCCGACGGACAGGGCGCCTGAACAGGAAAGGCGCCGATCGGATGATCGGCGCCTTCTCCGGTGTACCCCCGATGGGATTCGAACCCACGCTACCGCCGTGAGAGGGCGGCGTCCTAGGCCGCTAGACGACGGGGGCCTAAAACTCTGCTTCGCTTGTGTTACCCTGCAAGGCAGTGCATTTCAAGCTTAGCGGATGTTCTCCTCGTTTCCAAATCGCCGTGTGGGCGATCAGGAGCGATGAGATCATCGCTGGCCTACCAGGACTCGAACCTAGAATGGCTGAACCAGAATCAGCTGTGTTGCCAATTACACCATAGGCCAATGGCTCGCGCCTCAGCCCTCGCCCCAGGGGACGTGGACCTCGTTTTGAGCCGCGATCCAGCCTACAAGGGCGCAGCCGTTCCGCCAAATCGCCAGGTCATACAGACTCAGCGATCAGTGCTCGCGCGGCACGCAGCCGGGCGAGCGAGCGATCCCGGCCGAGCAGTTCCAACGACTCGAACAGCGGCGGGCTCACGGCGGCGCCGGTCGCGCCCACCCGGATCGGGCCGTACGCCTTGCGCGGCTTGAGCTCCAGGCCGTCGATCAGGGCCCCCTTGAGCGCCTCCTCGATCACCGGCGTGGTCCACTCGCCGACCCCGTCGAGCGCCGCTGTGGCCGCGTCGAGCACCTCACCGGCGTCTGCCGTGAGGTTCTTGGCCGCAGCGCCCTCGTCGACCGTGAAGTCCGCGTCGTCCACGTACAGGAAGCGCAGCAGGCCCCACGCGTCCTCCAGGACCTGGATGCGGGTCTGGACCAGGTCGGCCGCCGTGGCCCAGGCGGCGGCACCGTCGGCGTCCAGGCGCTCGGCGCTGACGAACCCACGCCGGATCAGGAAGTCCCGCAGCCGCCCGGCGAAGTCCTCGGGCGTCAGCAGGCGGATGTGCTCGGCGTTGATCGCGTCGGCCTTCTTCTGGTCGAACCGCGCCGGATTGGAGTTGACGCGGGTCACGTCGAACGCACCCACCATCTCCTGCAGGCTGAACACGTCGCGGTCGGGGCCGAGGCCCCAGCCCAGCAGCGCGAGGTAGTTGAGCAGGCCCTCGGGCAGGAAGCCGCGGTCGCGGTGGTGGAAGAGGTTGGACTGTGGGTCGCGCTTGGAGAGCTTCTTGTTGCCCTCGCCCATCACGAACGGCATGTGACCGAACTCGGGGGTGAAATCCGTCACGCCGATCCGGGTCAGGGCCTCGTACAGGGCGATCTGACGCGGCGTCGAGCTGAGCAGGTCCTCGCCACGCAGCACCTGGGTGATCCGCATCAGGGCGTCGTCGACCGGGTTGACCAGCGTGTACAGCGGGTCGCCGTTCGCGCGCGTGAGCGCGTAGTCGGGCACCGCGCCCGCGGCGAACGTCGTCTCGCCACGCACCAGATCGTTCCAGGTGATGTCGCGGTCGGGCATGCGCAGGCGGACGACGGGGCTGCGACCCTCGGCCCGGTAGGCCGCGACCTGCTCGGGCGTGAGGTCGCGGTCGAAGTTGTCGTACCCCAGCTTGGGGTTGCGGCCGGCGGCGACGTGCCGCGCCTCGACCTCCTCGGGCGTCGAGAACGCCTCGTAGGCCTCCCCCGCGTCGAGCAGCCGCCGCACGATGGCGACGTGCTGATCGCGCCGCTGCGACTGCCGGTACGGCGCGTACGGGCCGCCGACCTCGGGGCCCTCGTCCCAGTCGAGCCCCAGCCACCGGAGCGAGTCGAGGATGGCTGCGTAGCTCTCCTCGCTGTCGCGGGCGGCGTCGGTGTCCTCGATCCGGAACACGAACGTGCCCCCCGTGTGGCGGGCCTGCGCGAAGTTGAACAGCGCCGTGCGGACCATTCCGACGTGCGGGGTGCCGGTGGGCGACGGGCAGAAACGGACGCGGACGGGACGCGGTGACGTAGGCGAACTCACCCGTCACAGGGTAGTCGGCCGCCCACCCCGGGTCGGAGTGGGCGGCCGGTGTTCGGATCAGCGCCAGTGGTGCCAGTGGTTGTAGCCACCCCAGCCGCCGCCACCCCAGCCACCGCCCCAACCGCCACCCCAACCCCAACGGGGGCCCCAGTGATGCCCCCAGCCGGGGTTGTACCAGCTGTGCGCCGGCGCGACCGGAGCAGCGTTGGCGGTACCCGCGCCGACGCCCAGCGCCGCGCCTGCCAGTCCGAGCCCGAGGGCC
Source organism: Tsukamurella soli (assembly GCF_039541155.1). Lineage (NCBI taxonomy): Bacteria > Bacillati > Actinomycetota > Actinomycetes > Mycobacteriales > Tsukamurellaceae > Tsukamurella > Tsukamurella soli. The sequence continues at coordinate 10,247 of NZ_BAABFR010000051.1, read as the reverse complement.
CCACCGGCGAGGAGTTTACGTACGGTCATCAGATCGTTCCCTTTCGTGCGCCGACTGTTGCGCGGCCGTCGGCCGCCTCGACACCCGAAACAATGCTTCGCAAGGCTCTCGACCACCTAGCCGCAACCTGTGAGAAGCCCTGAGACAACGCAAAGCGGAAATTCAGAACAGGCTGAGGGACTATCCCTGGACCGGATTGGTGAGCGTCCCGATGCCCTCGACGGTGACGGACACGAGCTGCCCGTCCGCCATCGGCCCGACGCCGGCCGGCGTGCCGGTGAGGATCACGTCGCCGGGCAACAGCGTCATGACCGCGCTGATCCACTCGATGATCTCCCCCACCGAGTGCAGCATCAGCGACGTGCGGGAGTCCTGCTTGACGGCGCCGTCCAGCTCGGTGGTCAGGTGCCGGTCGGCGGGGTCGAAGTCGGTCTCGATCCACGGGCCCAGCGGGCAGAAGGTGTCGTATCCCTTGCCGCGGGTCCACTGGCCGTCGTGGCGCTGCTGGTCGCGGGCGGTGACGTCGTTGGCGACCGTGTAGCCCAGAATCACGTCCTTGACCTTGTCGGCCTTCACGGCGCGGCAGGGCTGGCCGATCACCACGGCCAGCTCGCCCTCGAAGTCGACACGGGAGCTGTTGGACGGCAGCTTGATGGGCGCCTGCGGGCCGATGATCGAGGTGTTCGGCTTGATGAAGATGACCGGATCCTCGGGGATCTGACCGTCGAACTCCTTGACGTGATCGGCGTAGTTCTTACCGATGCACACCACCTTCGAGGCGAGTATCGGGGCGAGCAGCCGCACATCGTCGAGGGGCCAGCTGCGCCCCGTGTACTGCGGTGTGCCGAAAGGATGTTCGGCGATCTCCCGCACGCGGGCACCGTCCCCCGGCTCCCCGTCGATGGAGGCGAACGCGACACCGTCCGCTGTGGCGATTCGAGCTAGACGCATGACGCCGAGACTACCGCCGCCGCGTGCGCGGCAGATCATTCGACCCTCTAAACTATCACGGGATGACTGCCGCCACACCCGTCGCCGAACCGTCCACCGCCCGCCGCTGGGTGATGCTGCTCGTCTCGATGACGGCGGCGATCACCACCACCGCCGCGGTCAACGGCGCGGCGTTCCTGATCCCGCAGCTGCATCATCGCGGCGTGCCACTGCAGCATGCCGGTCTGTTCGCCGCGGCCGGGCCCTTGGGAGTGCTGCTGACGACGATCGCCTGGGGCGCGCTGATCGATCGGGTCGGCGAGCGGCGCGTACTGCTGGTGAGCCTCACGGGTGCGGTGTTCGGCCTGGGTGCGACGGTGGCCCTCTTCGCCGTCGACGCGCCGCTGTGGACGACGGCCCTCGGGCTGCTGGTCTCATCGGCGATGGCGGCCAGCTGCAACGGGGCCAGCGGGCGGATCGTGGTCGGCTGGTTCCCACCGCAGCGTCGCGGCACCGCGATGGGCATCCGGCAGACGTCGCAGCCGCTCGGGATCGGGATCCTGTCGCTGCTCATGCCCGTCCTGGCGCAACGGGTCTCGCTCGCCGCCGCGACGGCGGTGCCGCTGGTGATCGCGTGCCTGTCGCTGGTGCTGGTGGCCGTGTTCATCGTGGATCCACCCCTGCCGGCGCCGTCCGCCGGGCCGGGAAGCAGCCCCGCGGCGCCGCCGAACCCCTACCGCACCAGCCGATTCCTGTACCGGATCCATTCGTCCAGCGTGCTGCTGCAACTGCCGCAGACGGCGATCTGGACGTACGGCATCACATGGCTCATCGTCGGCCTGCACTGGGCCCCGGCGACCGCGGGGCTGGTCGTGACCGCGAGCCAGGTCTGTGGCGCGGCCGGCCGCGTCGCCTCCGGCGCGCTGTCGGACCGGGTCGGCTCGCGGACCGCGCCGATCCGGTGGATCGCGGTGTGCGCCGCCGTCACCGTCGGCGGCCTGGCGTGCCTGGCCGGGACCGGATCCGGGTGGGCCGTCGTGGTGTTCCTGCTGGCGTCGACGGCGACGGTGGCCGACAACGGCCTGGCGTTCACCGCCGTCGCCGAGCGCGCCGGACCGTTCTACTCGGGCCGCGCGCTGGCGATCCAGAACACCGGGCAGTTCATGCTGTCCACCGCGGCCGCTCCACTGCTCGGAATCCTGATCGGCGCAGCCGGATTCGGCACGGCGTTCGGTGTGGTCGCGCTGGCGCCGCTGCTCGCCCTGCCGGTGATCCCGTCGGACCGCCGCTGAGCACCTCTGTGTGTCGATGTGGTGAGACGACTGTGGTCGTTCACTCGCGGATTCCGCGAGTGGACGACCACAGCTGGAACGTGAAGCTAGCGGGCCACTGCGGCCACGATGCGGTCGCCGATCTCCGTGGTGCGGATCGGGGAGTTCCCGCGGGCGGCGAGGTCCGCGGCCACCGCGTCCTCGATGCGCTGCGCCCCGGCCGCGTCGCCCAGGTGCCGCAGCAGCATCGCTGCGGACAGGATGGCGGCCGTGGGGTCGGCGATGCCCTGGCCCACGATGTCCGGCGCGCTGCCGTGCACCGGCTCGAACATCGACGGGTTGGTGCGCGTCGCGTCGATGTTGCCCGACGCCGCCAGCCCGATGCCGCCGGACACGGCGCCGGCCTCGTCGGTGAGGATGTCGCCGAACAGGTTGTCGGTGACGATCACATCGAACCGCGCCGGGTCCGTGACCAGGTAGATGGTCGCGGCGTCGATGTGGTTGTAGTCCACGGTCACGTCGGGGTACTCGGCCGCGACCGCGTCGACGGTGCGCTGCCACAGCCCGCCGCCGTAGACCAGCACGTTGGTCTTGTGCACCAGCGTCAGCTTCTTCCGCCGCGTCATCGCCAGCTCGAAGGCGAAGCGCACCACGCGCTCCGCGCCGAACCGCGTGTTGACCGAGGTCTCGTTGGCGACCTCCTGCGGCGTGTCGACGCGGATCGCGCCGCCGTTGCCCGTGTAGGCGCCCTCGGTGCCCTCGCGGACCACGACGAAGTCGATCTCGCCGGGATCGCGCAGCGGCGACTCCACGCCCGGGAACAGCTTGGACGGCCGCAGGTTCACGTGGTGGTCCAGCGCGAACCGCATCTTCAGCAGCAGGCCCCGCTCGAGCACGCCCGGCGGCACCTTGCGCGGGTCGCCGATGGCGCCGAGCAGGATCGCGTCGTGCTCGCGGATCGAGTCCAGGTCGGCGTCGGTGAGCAGCTCACCGTTGCGCTCGTAGCGGCGCGCGCCCAGGTCGTACTCGGTGGTCTCCACGTCCCCCGCCACCGCGGTGAGCACCTTGAGCGCCTCCGCGACGACCTCCGGGCCGATGCCGTCGCCACCGATCACCGCGAGCTTCACGCCAGGTCCACCTGTACCAGCGTGGTCGCCTCGACCGCAGCACCGATCGCAGCCTGCACGTCCTCCGGCACCGGCTTACTGACGCGCAACAGCACCGTCGCGCCCGGGCCCTCGGCGTCCTGGCTCAGCGCCGCGGCGGCGATGTCGATGTCGGCGTCGCCCAGCAGGGTGCCGATCCGGCCCAGCGATCCGGGCTTGTCGCCGTACGACACCAGCAGGTTGAGGCCCTCGGCCCGCAGGTCGAAGTTGCGGCCGTTGATGTTGGTGATCTTCTGCACCTGCGCGAGGCCGGACAGCGTGCCGGAGACGTTGGCGACGGTGCCGTCGCCGTACACGGCGCGCACGTCGACGAGGCTGCGGTGGTTGGGGCTCTCCGTCTGGGTCTCGAGCTCGACGGTCACTCCGCGCTCCTCGGCGAGCGCCGGGGCGTTCACGAAGGTGACCGGGTCCTCGATGACGGCGGAGAACAGGCCGCGCAGCGCCGACAGCGGGAGGATCTCGACGTTCGCCGCAGCCAGCTCGCCGCGGACGGTGACGCCCACCCGCTGCGGCAGCGGGCCCGGCAGGGCACCGAGCAGCACGCCCAGCTTGCGGGTCAGCTCGAGCCAGGGCGCGACCTCGTCGTCGACGGCGCCGCCCTTGACGTTGACGGCGTCGGGCACGAACTCGCCGGCGAGCGCCAGCTTGACGCTTGCGGCGACGTCGGTGCCGGCCCGGTCCTGCGCCTCCGAGGTGGACGCGCCCAGGTGCGGCGTGACAACGACCTGCGGCAGCTCGAACAGCGGGCTGTCGGTGCACGGCTCGGTCTCGAAGACGTCGAGGCCGGCGCCGAAGACGTGGCCGGAGGTGATCGCGTCGGCGAGCGCCTGCTCGTCGACCAGGCCGCCGCGGGCGGCGTTGACGATGATCACGCCCTTCTTGGTCTTGGCCAGCAGTTCCCGCCCGATCAGGCCCTTGGTCTCGGGGGTCTTGGGCAGGTGCACCGTGATGAAGTCGGCGCGCTCGACCAGCTCCTCGAGCGGCAGCAGCTCGATGCCCAGCTGGGCGGCGCGCGCCGGGCTGACGTAGGGGTCGTACGCGACGATCTTGGTCTCGAACGCGGCGAGGCGCTGCGCGACCAGCTGGCCGATGCGGCCCATGCCCACCACGCCGACGGTCTTGCCGAAGATCTCGACGCCGTTGAAGCTACTGCGCTTCCACGTGTGCTCCCGCAGCGTCGCGTCGGCGGCCGGGATCTGGCGCGCGGTGGCGAGCAGCAGCGCGACGGCATGCTCGGCGGCGGTGTGGATGTTGGACGTCGGGGCGTTCACGACGAGGACGCCCCGCTCGGTCGCGGCGGGCACGTCGACGTTGTCGAGGCCGACCCCGGCGCGGGCGACGATCTTGAGATTGGTAGCGGCGGCGAGCACCTCGGCGTCGACGGTGGTCGCGGACCGCACCAGCAGGGCGTCGGCCTCGGGAACCGCGGCCAGCAGTGCCGGGCGGTCCGGTCCGTCGACCCACTTGACCTCGACGCCGTCGCCGAGCGCCTCCACGGTCGACGGGGCGAGTTTGTCGGCGATCAGTACAACGGGGCGAGTCAAGTATCTGCTCCTGTAATGCGCGGTGCCGGGCGTGGCCCGATTGCGCGCTCAGTGTAGTCGCGGCGCGGGGGGCGGTTTCCGCTGACCTGCGGGTCGCCGGGCCACTCCGCGGCGGCCGGGCATCAGGCCCCCGCCTCGCCGCCGGGCCGGACCCGGGTCGTCAATGCAGGACGGCCGCGCCGTACCAGCGACACACCGCCAGCGCCACCTCCACGTCGACCCGGTCCGACCAGTCGGAGCGTCCACATCTCTCGCGTGCGCGCTGCACCCGGTACTTCACCGAGTTCGCATGCAGGTTCAGGCGTTCAGCAGCGGCTTTGTAGCCGAAGTTCTCATCCAACACCACGCGCAGTGTCTCGCGCAGCCGCGCATCCCCCGCGGTGTCGGATGCGAGGTCACCGAGCACCGACCCGACCCAGCTGCGCAGCGCGGCCGGATCGGAGCCGGCGAGCGCGGCCAGCGTCACCGTCGGGTCCGAGGCGACGAGCAGGCGTGCACCACCCGCGTCGGCTATCCGACGCACGTCGAGCGCAACCCGGTGCGAGTGCCGGAATCCATCGACACCCGGGGCGGGTGGGCCCACCACGCAGCGCGGGTGGCCGGCGGAGCCCGCGACGAACCGGCGCAGCGCGTCGACGGCACCGTCGGCGTCCATCAGCGGTACCCAGCCCCAGCCGGTCATCCGGTCGGCCGCCACGAACAACGGCATCTCGCGGGCCCCGACCACGCCGGCGAGCTCCGTGACGAACCGCTCCATGCGGCGGACGGAGTCACCGTCCTCGTCCGCGTCCAACCACACCACGACGGCGATGTGGGTGCGCAGGAACGGGTACCGGATGACGGTGGTCGCAGCCGCCGCGTCGACATCGCCGTCGGCCAGGAGCTCGCGCACCCGCAGCACCCGGTCCGAATCGCGGTTCGCCAGCCACCGCTCGCGCTCGCGCTCGTACGCATCGATCGCCTGCTCGGTCGCCGCATCGTTGTAGTCGAACGACCACCTCGTGACCGACTCGTACGCGGTGAGCCGCCCCTCGGCGGGCAGAGCAGCGGTGTCGACGAGCCGGCCGATCCCGGCGAGCATCGTGGCATGCCCGATGCGGTAGGCGCGGACGAGCGCGTTCATCGACATGCCGCGTTGCGCGAGGCGCCGGGGGTAGTCGAGTGCCGGCTCCGGGAGCACGATCCGCGCCGCGTCGGCACCGACCCGCAGCGCGTGCACCACCGTCTCGACGTTCGCGGCCACACTGGCCGCGAGGGCCCGCTCGATCGTCTCATCGCCGCGGAGCTGCGGTATCTCCTCGATGATGCGCTCGGTCATCTCGGCGCCCAGCGCGCCGACGTCCGCTGCGACGAGGTCGACCAGCCGGCGTGTCGCCTCGAGATCCGCCGTCGCCATGGTGCCGCAGCCTAGAACGTCCGTCGGCGCCGGGAGGGACATCTCTGTCGCGGGGGCACAAACAGTGTCGGAAAGTTCGTCGCCCGGCGACGGAGTGAGCCAGCTCACATCGCGGGAAGGTGGTGGGGCACGCCGAACCGACCCCCGGGAGAACCGATGGACCTCGCCCACCTGCCCGCCGTCCGCGCCGCAGCAGACCCGCACGGCCCCGCCGTCGCGGACGACCAGCTCGATCTGGACAACGCCGCATTCGACGACGCCGTCAGCCGCGCCACCGCGACCCTGCGCGGCCACGGAGTCGGTGCGGGTGACGTGGTGGCGATCATGCTGCCCAACACCGCCCTGCTCGTGGTGACGTTGTTCGCAGCGTGGCGGCTCGGCGCCGCCGCCACGCCGATCAACCCCTGGCTCACCCCCGCAGAGTCGGATTACCAGGTCCGCGACGCCGCGGCGAGCGTGGTGGTCACGGACCCACCCGCGGCCGACGCTCCCGCACCCGGGCACACCGCCACCGTCGTTCCCGTCGGTAGCCTGCTCGACGCGGAGCCCGACCCCGCGCCGCCGTTCAGCCCGGCGGCCGACGACCTCGCGCTGCTGATCTACACGAGCGGCAGCACCGGCCGCCCGAAGGGCGTACTGACGGATCACGCGAACCTCGATGCGATGTGCGGGATGCTCATCGCGACGTGTGGCACCACCAGCGCGGACCGCAGCCTGCTGATCCTGCCGCTGTTCCACGCCAACGGCATCGTGGTCGGCACCCTCACCCCACTGCTCGCCGGCGGATCCGTGGTGATCGCCGGGAGGTTCACGCCCGCAACGTTCTTCGACCGTCTGGAGAGCAGCGGCGCCACCTACTTCTCGGCGGTACCGACGATCCTGACGCTGCTCGCCGACCTGCCCGCAGACGTCCAGCCCGACACGTCCGCGGTGCGGTACGCGGGGTGCGGCGCGGCGCCCGCCAGCGTCGAGCTGCTCGAGCGCTTCGAGAAGCGGTTCGGCATCCCCGTCATCGAGGGCTACGGGCTGTCCGAGACCACCTGCGTCGCAACGCTGAACCCTCTCGACGGCGTGCGCAAGCCGGGCACCGTGGGGCTGCCACTGGAGGGGATCTCCATCCGCGTGACCGACGGTGACGGGCGCGACGCCCCGGTAGGCGAGCCGGGAGAGGTCCTCATCTCCGGCCCGAACGTCATGCGCGGCTATCTCGGTCGGCCCGAGGCGACCGCGGAGACATTGGTGGACGGTTGGTTGCGCACCGGCGATATCGGCCTCCTCGACGAGGACGGCTACCTGCGGCTGGTGGATCGGGCGAAGGACATGATCATCCGCGGTGGGGAGAACATCTACCCCAAGGAGATCGAGACGGTGGTGTACCAGATCCCCGGGATCGCCGCCGCGGCCGTCGTGGGCCGGCCCAGCGACCTCTACGGCGAGGTGCCGGTGTTGTACGTGTCCGCCGCTCCCGGCGCCGAGCTCGACACCGCGGCGATCGCCGCGCACGCCGCCGAATCACTCGCGAAATACAAACTTCCCGTGGATATCACGGTACTCGACGCACTTCCGACCAATGCCGTGGGCAAGATCGACAAGCCCACGCTCCGCGCCCGCACCGCGTCGGCGCGCTGATCGACTCGCCCGATTAGGAGATAAGAGAAATGGGATTCGCCACCCCCGATCTGCCGCCCGTGGACCCGCAGGAATACCTGGCCCGCCCGGTCCGCGAACGCCTGCGGTTCGCCACCCAGCACTGGGTCGAGAACGGCTTCGGCACAGCCAAGTTCGTATTCCTGATCTACATCGCCAAGCTCGTTCTGCTGCACGCCTTCCTCGGCGTCGTGATCGCCACCAGCACCTCCGGCCTGCACTTCTGGGACGTCTCGGGGTGGTGGAACCAGCCCATCGTGTACGAGAAGCTCGTGCTGTGGACGACCCTGCTCGAGGCCATCGGCATCGCCGGCGCGTGGGGCCCGCTGACCTTCAAGATCAAGCCGATGACCGGTGGGATCCGGTTCTGGGCCCGGACCGGGACGATCCGGCTGCGGCCGTTTGCGTGGGTGCCGCTCACCGCGGGCACCCGCCGCACCCCCGCCGACGTCGGGCTGTACCTCCTGCTGCTCGTGTCCCTGGTGGTCGGCCTGGCCACGCCCGGCGCCGGCGTGGGCGATTCGCTGCCGCACGAGTTGGTTCGGCCGTGGCTGTTCATCGCGCCGGTGGCACTGCTGATCCTGATCGGGTTGCGGGACAAGACGATCTTCCTCGCCGCCCGCGGCGAGCAGTACATGCCCGCGATGCTGATGTTCGCGCTGCTGCCCCTGTTCTCGTTCGCGACGTTGATCGTCGGCCTGAAGCTGCTGATCGTGGTGGTGTGGGTGGGCGCCGGCCTGAGCAAGATCGGCAAGCATTTCGTCATGGTGATCCCGGTGATGGTGTCCAACAGCCCGTGCATGCCCTTCAAGGGGCTACGCCGTGCCAACTACCGAAACCCGCCCGAGGACCTGCTGCCGTCGACTTTCGCACGGTTCATGGCGGAGGGTCTGGGCACGTTCGTCGAGATCGCGGCCCCGCTGGTCCTGCTGTTCTCCGTGAACCGGACGCTCACCGTGGTCTGCGCCGTGTTCATGGTGTGCTACCACCTGTTCATCATCTCCACCTTCCCATTGGCGGTGCCGCTGGAGTGGAACCTGCTGTTCGCCTACACGGCGCTGATCCTGTTCGTGGGCTTCCCCGCCGAGCGCGGCTTCAGCGTGGTCGATATGCACCCGGCCTGGCTGATCCTGGCGATCTTCGCGCTGCTCGCGTTCTTCCCGGTGCTCGGCAACTTCCGGCCCGACAAGGTGTCGTTCCTGCCCTCCCTGCGCCAGTACGCGGGCAACTGGGCGACCGGCATGTGGGCGTTCGCGCCCGGCGCCGAGGAGAAGATGAACCGGGTGCAGCGGCCGGTGCACAGCACCGTGGACCAGTTCGTCGAGTTCGGGATCGAGCGGGACTGGGCGGAGGTACTGATGCAGATCGGCCTAGGCTGGCGCGCGATGCACAGCAACGGCCGCGGCCTGTTCTCGACGCTGCTCCGGCACGTCCCGGACATCGAACAGCGCACTCTGCGGGAAGGTGAACTGGTGTGTAACACCCTGATCGGCTTCAACTTCGGCGACGGCCACCTGCACGACGGGAACCTGATCGCCGCCGTCCAGGAACAGGTCGGCTTCGAACCGGGCGACCTCGTGGTGGTCTGCGCCGAGTCGCAGCCCGTCCACCGGATGACGCAGGACTTCGAGATCATCGACGCCGCGCTCGGCGTGATCGCCAAGGGGCGCTGGAATGTCGACGATGTGGTGACCGCCCAGCCGTGGCTGCCGGACGGTCCGGTGCCGTGCGAGATCACCTGGACCGCGGACGCCACCCGATTCCCGTTGGGCCGCGCCGCGTGAGCACCGCCACCGTCGTCGGCGGCGGGCCCAACGGGCTCGCCGCCGCGATCACCCTGGCCCGCGCCGGCGTGCAGGTCACCCTCCTCGAGGCCGCCGACACCGCGGGCGGCGGGGTGCGGTCGTTCGAGGGGATCGTGCCCGGCTTGGTGCACGACCACTGCGCGGCGATCCACCCCATGGCGGTCGGCTCCCCGTTCCTCACGGAACTCGACCTCGCCCGACACGGGTTGCGTTGGCTCAGTGCGGAGATCGACTGCGTCCATCCGCTCGACGACGGTGCCGCCGGCGTCCTGCACCGCTCGGTCACGGACACCGCGGCGGGGATGGGGCCGGACGGCGCGCTGTGGCGGGCGCTGTTCGCCTCGCCGGTCGCGCACTTCGACGAGCTGTCCGAGGACATCATGGGGCCGCTGCTGCGCGTCCCGCACCACCCGCTGCGCCCGGCCCGGTTCGGAGCGCCGACGGTGGCGCCGGCGTCCGCCCTGGCGCGGGCGTTCCGCACCCGTGCG
>NZ_BAABFR010000050.1:0-34936 GCF_039541155.1 Tsukamurella soli | reverse complement strand
TGCGGCACCGTCGAGCTCGACGACGCGGGTACCCGGGGGCGGCGGCGACGCCGCGAACCAGCCGGCCGGGACGACGCTGGCCCACCGGCCGGTCCCGACCAGCGCGAGCAGGGTGGCCACCGAGTCGGTCTCGAGCCGGGGCGTCACCGTGAGGCCGTGCTCGCGGGCCGTCTCGTCGACCCGGTCGCGGCCGCGCATCCCCCGAGACAGCAGGCACATCGGCAGGGCGACGGCGTCGGTCCAGGTGACTCGCCCGGCATCCTCGGCCAGCAGTTCGGCGCCGGCGATCAGGACGTGGCGCTCCTCGTACAGGCGCGTGCGCACCAGACCGTCGGTGTCGACACCGTCGACGTAGACGACGCCGGCGTCGAGCTCGAATCGGCGGATCCGGTCGACGATGTCCGCCGACCGCAGGCCGGTGTCGATCCGCACCCGGACCAGCGGATGCTCGGCGCAGAATGGGTCGATGAGCAGCGCTACTCGCGATGCGGCGGCCGGAACCACGCCGACCCGCAGGTCGCCGGTCAGCCCCGTGCGCAGCGCCGTCACCTCATGCTGAAGCGCGTCGCGGTCGGCGAGGATCCGGCGGGCCCACAGCACCAGCCGCTCGCCCTCGGGAGTCAGCCCCTCGAAGCTCTTGCCGCGCAGCACCAGCGGCACCCCCAGCTCGCGTTCGAGTTTGCGGATGGCCTCGGACAGCGCGGGTTGGGACACGAAGCACGCCGCGGCAGCGTGGGCGAAGTGACGTTCTCGCGCGAGCGCGACGAAGTATTCGAGCTGCCGGAACAACATGCCCCCGTTCTATCACGCGTGATCGGCGGCGCCTATCACGTGGTCGGCTGGGCCGCTTTGGACGCCGGCGAGGGAGGAGGGCAGAATGGTCCAGCCCGGTGAGCTCCCGGAGCCCGAATCGAACGGAGACGAGCACGTGGACGCATCGGCCCTGCGCCCACGTCCGGAACTGCGCCCCGACCGCGACGACCACCGCCACGCCCTGCGGGTCGCCGTCGGCCTGCTGTTGCCGGCGGCTGTACTGCTGGCAGTGGGGCGCCCGGAGCTGATGGTGTACGCGGTGTTCGGTGCGTTCACCGGGATGTACGGCCGCACGGACACCGGTGTGCCGCGGTTGTGGCACCAGCTCGAGGCCGCGGTGCTGCTGACGGTGGGCGTCGGCCTCGGCGTCGCGCTGTCGGCGCTGGCGGCGCCGGGATGGGCGCTGGTCGCCGTCGAGCTGACGTTCGCGACCGCCGCCTCGCTGATCGCGGACCGGCTGCGGCTACGGCCCGTGGGTCCGTTCTTCTTCCTGTTCGCGCTCGGCGCCACCGCGACCGTGCCGCGGGCGTTGGTCGCGCCCGGCGTGGCGATCGGGATCTGCGCCGGCTCGGCCGCGCTGGCGGTCCTGGTGGGCATGATCGGGACACGCGGCGACGGTTCGCGGGCCCCGCACGAGCCGCGGCGGCTGCCACCCGGGGCGCGGGTGCATGCGGTCCGGTACGCGCTGGCCGTCGGGCTCGGCGGAGGCGTGGGGCTGCTGTTCGGATTCGCGCACGCGAACTGGGCGATGGCGTCGGCGGCGGTCCCATTGGCCGCGATCACCGTCGGGCGGCCGTCCGAGGGGCAGGTGCGCATGGTGCTGACCCGGGCGGCGCACCGCACCGTCGGGACTCTCACGGGTCTGATGGTCGCGGCCGCGCTGCTCGCCATCGGGTTCGGGCCGTCGGCGCTCGCCGCGCTGATGGTGCTGCTCCTGTTCCCCACGGAGTTGTTCATGACCCGGCACTACGCGGTGGCGATCGGCTTCTTCACCCCGCTCATCATGCTGATGACCGAGCTGACAGCACCGAGTGCGCCGCTGCAAATGCTGACCTACCGCGGGCTGGACACCGTCATCGGCGTGGTGGCCGGGGTCGCGGTGGCGGTGCTCGTGCGCAGCCGTCGGCCGTGACCGGGCGCTAGGTCAGAGGATCTCGTCGATCGCCTCGGTGGGCCGCGCCATGCGCGTCCCCTTGGCGGTCACCACGAAGGGCCGCTCGATCAGGCGGGGATGCGCCACCATCGCGTCCAGCAGCGCATCGTCGTCGGCCTCGGCAAGTCCCAGCTCCCGGTATTCGGCCTCGCGGGTGCGGACGGCGCCGCGCACCGTCAGGCCCGCGTCCGCGATGAGGCGGGCCAACTCGTCCCGCGTGGGCGGGGTGTCCAGGTACTTGACGACGGTGACGTGGGCCCCCACCTCCTGCAGGCGGGCGAGCGCCTGGCGGGACTTGGTGCAGCGCGGGTTGTGGTAGATCGTCGCGTCGATCGGCACGGTCTGGACTCCTCCGTTCTCGCTCGGCTGTCAGGCGTTGCCGTTGAACAGACTGGTCACGGAGCCGTTCTCGAAGACCTCTCGGATGGTGCGGGCCAACAGCGGCGCGATGGTCAGCACCGTGAGGGTGTCGAACTGCTTCTCCGGCGGGATCGGCAGCGTGTTGGTCGCGATCACCTCGCGGGCACCGCAGTTCGCCAGGCGCTCGGCGGCGGGGTGGGAGAACACGCCGTGCGTGGTCGCGATGACGACGTCCTTCGCGCCCGCGTCCTTGAGCACGTTGACGGCCCCGGCGATGGTGCCGCCGGTGTCGATCATGTCATCGATCAGCACGCAGGTCCGGCCGGCCACGTCACCGACGACCCGGTTGCTCTTGACCTGGTTGGGAACATTGGGGTCGCGCGTCTTGTGCACGAACGCCAGCGGAGCACCATCGAGTGCGTCGGCCCACTTCTCGCCCACCTTGACGCGGCCGGCGTCGGGGGAGACGACCACCATGTTCTCGGTGCCGTAGTGCTCGCGGACGTAGTCGGCGAGGATCGTCTGGGCGTGCATGTGGTCCACCGGGCCGTCGAAGAACCCCTGGATCTGGTCGGTGTGCAGGTCGACCGTGATGATCCGGTCGGCGCCCGCGGTCTTGAACAGGTCTGCGACGAGCCGGGCGGAGATGGGCTCGCGGCCGCGGTGCTTCTTGTCCTGCCGGGCGTACGGGTAGAACGGCAGGATCGCCGTGATGCGCTTCGCGGATCCACGCTTGAGCGCGTCGATCATGATCAGTTGCTCCATCAGCCACTGATTCATGGGGAACGGGTTGCTCTGCAGCACGAAGGCGTCGGAGCCGCGGACCGACTCCTCGAACCGCACGAAGATCTCGCCGTTCGCGAAGTCCCGCGCCGTCTGCGGCGTGACCGCGACCCCCAGCTCGGCGGCGACCTCAGCGGCCAGTTCGGGGTGGGCACGGCCAGAGAACAGCATCAGGTTCTTCTGGTTGTCGGTCCAATTGTTCACTGCTTGTCAGTCCTCGCAATTGCCGCGGCGGCAGCCTCGGCAGACGCCGTGTCCGGTCGTCTCCGCTGCACCCAACCCTCGATGTTTCGCTGCGCGCCGCCGGACACCGCAAGTGCCCCCGGCGGCACATCTTCCTTGAGTACGGTACCTGCCGCGGTGTAGGCGCCGTCGCCCACCGTCAGCGGGGCGACGAGCATCGTGTCCGATCCGATGCGCACATGGTCGCCCACCACCGTTCGATGCTTGTTCACCCCGTCGTAGTTCACGAACACCGTCGCGCAGCCGATGTTGGTGCCCGTGCCGATGGTCGCGTCGCCCACGTAGCTCAGATGCGGCACCTTGCTGTCCGCGCCGATCTGGGCGTTCTTGGTCTCGGCGAACGCCCCGATCTTGCCGCGTTCGCCCAGCTCGGTACCGGGACGGATGTACGAGAACGGGCCGACGGTCGCGCCGGCCCCGATCACGGCCAGCTGGACCTGCGAGCGCACGACCTGGGCCCCGGCGCCGACCTCCGTATCGATCAGCGTGGTGTCCGGCCCGACGACGGCGTCCTCGGCGATCGCTGTCGCGCCCTCCAGGTGCGTTCCGGGGGCAAGGGTGACGTCGGCCGCGATCTCCACGTCGACATCGATCCAGGTGTTGTCTGGGTCGACGATGGTGACGCCCGCCAGCTGGTGCGCACGCACGATCCGCCGATTGAGCTCCTTGCCCAGCGCAGACAGCTGTGCGCGGTCGTTGCAGCCTGCCACGATCAGCGGGTCGGGGCAGTGCGTGCCGCGCACCGTGCGCCCCGCGGCGTTCGCGAGCTTGACCACGTCGGTGAGGTACAGCTCGGCTTGGGAGTTGTCTGCGCGTAGGCCGGCGAGGGCCGACTCGAGGTCGGGGCGTGCGAACGCATACACACCGGAGTTCACCTCGGTCACCGCCCGTTGCTCCGGCGTCGCGTCGGCCTCCTCGACGATCTCGGTGACGTGCCCGTCCTGCGTGCGTAGCACGCGCCCGTATCCGGTGGGGTCCGCCGCGGTGAAGGACAGGACGGTGACCGCCGCACCGGCCGGAGCCCGGTGCGCGTCGAGCAGGTCGCCCAGCGTCGCCGCGTCGAGCAGGGGAACGTCCGCCGCGGTGACGACGACGGTGCCGGTGAAGTCGCCGGGCAGCGCGGACAGCCCGGCGCGGACGGCGTCGCCCGTGCCGTTCGGGGACTCCTGTACCGCGATGAGCACCTCGAGGCCGGCCGAATCGCCGGCGGCCAGTGCCGCGGCCGCCACCCGCTCCCGCTCGTGCCCCACGACCACCACGAGGTGGGCCGGTGCTATCCCGGCCCCGGCGTGCAGGACGTGGCCGAGCAGCGTGCGTCCGCCGATCCGGTGCAGGACCTTCGGTGTCTTGGACCGCATGCGCGTCCCCGCGCCCGCGGCCAGGATGATCACGGCCGCGTCGGTGGACCGGCCAGCGGCGGGCCCCGTACTGCTTCGAGTCATTGGATTCCCCGGGTCGACTGTCTCCATCGGGGGTAGATCCTACGAGCGTCCGGTGCGCGGGCTCCGGCGTGGCGGCGCGCGGGCGTGGCACAATGCCTATCGCGGTCCGTGATCCCCCGTGGTGTAATCGGCAACACTCGTGATTTTGGTTCATGCATTCCAGGTTCGAGTCCTGGCGGGGGAGCGTAGAACGCGCAGGTCAGCGGCATACAACGGAGGCGGTCACCAGGTGCCGACCCAGAGTCGACATCAAGCGGCGGCCGTCCCACCCCGGGGCTCGCACGAGCCCGGGGTAGGACGGCCGCCGCTTGATGCGGGTGTTCTCCTCCGCTACCGAACTCTCCTAATCGTTCGAGGCCGTGTACGAGCCGGACGGGCCGCCGCCGTACGACGTGACGCCGGTGCTGCCGCCGCCGTGATCGTCTCCGTGGCAGCTGGCGCTTCCTGCCGATGAGGTACATACGGGGTTGTTCGGCGGCGTCGCTGCGTTGGCTGCGGCGACGGCGACGGGGGAGAAGAAGGCTGCGGCAGCGACCGCGGCGCTGGCGAGGATCTTATTTGTGAGCGTCATGCCCGCAACATTGCTACGTAATTCTGTGTGTTCTCCGCGAAGTGCATTGGGATCGACTTCGTCGACCGGTTTGGTGGATCAAATATCGGCCCGTCCAGATTTATTGCAGTTGACGTCTGACAGCGAGACCACGGTCCGTTGTGCGCGTTTGGTCTGGAATCATGAGCAGTCATTCGGTCATAACTCCTGCGAGGCTGTGTGCGCGCTGGAGATTCGGGGCGGAGAATCCGACGCGAGGACGGATATGGCCGGAATGACGGACACCGAGCGGCGCGGCACGAGCCGGTGGATACATAGGAATGTTGCAGAATTCTGTGCGCTGATCGGCAGAATATCTGCAGTGGGATGGCAGGGAATCGGTGATGACGACCGGTATGCTGGATGTGGTCTCGTATCGGTGTCGACCTCGCTCCTGTGGTGGCGGCTCACAGCCGGCGACGGTGGTCACCTGCTCGAGCTGGTGCGCCTGCTAGACCTAGACCGCCTCGGTCGGACCGGCTCCGTCGACAAGCCCACGGCGACCCGGGTTCGGGGCGCCGTTCCTTCAAGAATTGCGGCCCGGACTCGTCCCGCTGTCGGAGTGCGGTGCCCGCCGCGACCTCGGTGAAGAGCCGAGGCGCGACGCCGGGTTCGCTTCGCCTGACTACCAGTTCGAGGCTCCGTACGTGCCAGACGGGCCGCCGCCGTACGACGTGACACCGGTGCTGCCCCCGCCGTGATCGTTTCCATCGCAACCGCTGCTACCGGCCGACGAGGTACATACGGGGTTGTTCGGCGGCGTCGCGGCGTTGGCCACTGCGACAGCGACGGGGGAGAGGAAGGCTGCGGCCGCGACCGCAGTGCCGGCGAGGATCTTTTTCGTGAACATCATGCTTCCGACACTGCTCCGCAATTCTGTGTCTTGTCCACGAAGTGGATTGGGATAACTTCGGAGGCCGATTCGGGGAATTGAATATCGACTGGTGCGAGTTTATTGAAGTCGAGGATCGGGCGCACGATGATGGTCCGTTGTGCGTGATTGGTCTGGAATCGTGGTCGGGCATTCAGGCATTGCCCCCTGATTAGGTTTCGATGTGCGCCGGAGATTCGGGCTGAGGAGAGGCTCGAGGACGGATATGGCCGGAATGACGGACACCGACGCGGCACGGAAGGGAACGGTGGATACATAGGGATGTTACAGAATTCTGTGCGGTGATCGGCAGAATACATGTAGTGGAATGGCAGGGAATGGGAGGCGACGACGGGTATCATGGAGTGGGGCTCGTGCTCGGGGTGATGGTGTGTTACCGACGAGCCCGCGGCCACGCAGGCCTACTACCGCCCGCGCACGTCCGTCGCCGCGGACGATTTCGATTTCCGGGTGCGGATGAGCCTCGCCCGACCAGGCGAGCCCGCCGGGTCGGGCGAGGCGCCAGGTGCTGCGCGCACTCGACTTGTCTTCGGTGGAGTCGGTTCCGACTTCTGGAAGGTGGTGCTCGATGTTCGCGCGGAAACACCCGCAACGCCGTGTCGATACGGTTCGGCTGCGTCACCCGATGCGGCGACCCCGGCGTCACGTTATTCCTGTGGGTAGACCAGTATTCGAATGAGGCGGAGCAATCGATAGTGATCTGCCCCGTTGAGGATTCCTGTCATCGGTGATTCGTGACTCGCGAAGTGGCCTCGAGGAATGTGCTGCCGTAGGTCCGTCGCCGGATGCAATCGCCGGTTGCATGCGCAGGAAGTCGTGTGCTGATTCGCAGGACCCGAGAGTACGCTCGACTTCTGCGGGCTCGGCCGATGATGCCGGGTGCGAGGTGGCCGGGAGGCTCCACGCGCTCGCGCAGGCGGTGGCATCGTGCGTGAGACGATGGTGGGCATGAGTAATCAGCCGCTGCCGTTCAGTAACGGGCTCCCGCTGCGTCGGATGGGCGCGATCCTCGTCCTCGTGATGGCAGTGCTGGTGTGGCGGTTCGTCGCGGTCGACAACACCACCTTCCGCATCCTGTGCGGTCTCGCGATCCTGTTCGAGATCGCCTTCTTCGGTGTGCTGGTCCTGATGAGTCGGCGCATCCGACGGCAGTACGCGGCCGTAGAGGCCGAGATCGGTGCCGCCACGTCGGCCACCGATGGACCGCGAGAGCCGGGCACCGGCGAGCAGTCCGGCACCGTCGAACCCGGGCCGACGGACCACTCCGAATGACCGACGAGTCGCGTCCCCGCAGGCGCATGACCGCCGCCGCGCGCCGGTCGCAGCTGATCGACATCGCTCGTGCCGTATTCGCGGAGCGCGGCTACGACGCAGCGACCATCGAGGAGATCGCGGCTCGCGCCGAGGTGTCCAAACCGGTCGTCTACGAGCACTTCGGCGGTAAGGAGGGTATCTACGCCGTCGTCGTCGACCGAGAGATGGAGATGCTGCTCGACCTGTTCAGCAGGGCCATGCTCGAGAATCGCTCCAAGTCGCGGGTCGAGCAGATCGCGCTGTCGCTGCTCACCTACGTCGAGGAGCGGGCCGACGGGTTCCGCATCCTCACCCGAGGCAGCTCTGCGCAGCACCCCGAGGGTGGCTACTCCACGCTGCTCAACGACCTGGTCGGCCAGGTCGAGGTGAACCTGGAGGGCGAGTTCGACCGGCGCGGCTTCGATCCGACCCTGGCACCGCTCTACGCGCAGGCGCTGGTGGGCATGGTCGCGATGACGGCGCAGTGGTGGCTCGAGTCCCGGAGCCTGTCGAAGGAGTTCGTCGCCGCGCACGTCGTGAACCTGTGCTGGTACGGCCTCACCGGCCTCAAGGACAACCCCGTCGCCATCGAGCCGAGCTCCATCGGTCTGACCGACGGTGACACGGCGCCGTAGGACGAGCGGTCGCGGGTCGTGCCGCCCCCGGCGGGCCGCATAGACTCAGGTACGTGCAAAATCCGGACAGCCGGCCCGCTTCCGAGGCCGGGCACCCCGCCCCGAACCTGAGCGGCCTCGTGGCCGCGGTCGCCGCCGACGACGGCGCGGCGCAGGTGCTGGCCGCGGTCGGCAAGCCGGACCTCGAGATCACCGCTGTCGCCGGGGCGCGCCCGTTCCTCGTCGCGACGCTCGCGGGCCGCGCCCCTGTACTCGTCGTCACCGCCACGGGCCGGGAGGCGGACGACCTCACCAACGAGCTCGCCGAGATGCTCGGGCCGGAGGCGCTGGCACAGTTCCCGTCCTGGGAGACCCTGCCGCACGAACGGCTGTCGCCGGGCGCAGACACCGTCGGACGCCGGCTCGCGGTGCTGCGCCGCTTGGCGCACCCGGACGACACGTCGTACGGCCCGCCGCTGCAGGTGGTGGTGGCCACCGTGCGATCGCTGGTCCAGCCGATGGCCCCCGGCCTCGGCGACGCGCCGACGGTGACGCTCGCCGAGGGGCTCGAGCTCGACTTCGAGGAGCTCGTCGAGACCCTCGTGGAGCTCGCGTACACGCGCGTGGACATGGTGGGCAAGCGCGGCGAGTTCGCCGTGCGCGGCGGCATCCTGGACGTCTTCCCGACCACCACGGACCACCCGGTGCGCGTCGAGTTCTTCGGCGACGAGATCGCCGAGCTGCGCGCGTTCTCCGTCGCAGACCAGCGCAGTCAGCCCGAGGTCGAGATGCCGGTGGTGCACGTGCACGCGTGCCGCGAGATCCTGCTGACGGCCGAGGTGCGCGAGCGCGCGCGGGCGTTGATCGCGGAGCACGAGAACGACGCTGCCCTCGTGGGCATGCTCGACAAACTCGCCGAGGGGATCCCCGTCGAGGGCATGGAGGCGCTGATCCCCGCGCTCGTCCCCGGTGAGCTGCAGCTGTTGACCAGTCTGTTGCCCACCGGCACCCACACCCTGGTGCTCGACCCGGAGAAGGTCCGGAGGCGCGCAGCCGATCTGGCGAAGACCGGCCAGGAGTTCCTGGAGGCCTCGTGGCAGGCTGCCGCGCTGGGCGGCGATGCGCCGCTGGATCCGTCCGGCATGGACCTCGCTGCCAGCGCGTACCGTTCGCTCGACGAGGTGCGCCGCTCGGTGGCGGCGGGCGGGCGGCCGTGGTGGACGGTGTCGCCCCTCGCGGCGGGCCCGGAGACCATGGGTGGGCACCTGGTCCTGAACTGGGAGCCTGCGCCTGCGCCCCGCGGCTCGGATGCCGAGGCGGCCAAGTTGTTCGCGACACTCCGGGCGCACGTGGCGTCCGGCGGGCACGCCGCGGTCGTCGTCGCCGGTTCCGGCACTCGTTTGCGCATTCTGGAGCGTCTTCGCGAATCCGATGTCCCCGCAGGTGAACTGGAGCCGGGTAAGCCACCGTCGGACGGGGTCGTGGGCGTGCTGCGCGGCAGCCTCCAGACGGGCCTGACGGTGCCTGGCGGCCGCCTGGTGCTGCTGGCGGAGCCCGACCTCACCGGCAACCGCGTGGCCGGTGCCGGCGACGGCCGGCGCCTTCCGGCCAAGCGCCGCAACCAGGTCGACCCGCTGGCGCTCACCGCCGGCGACCTGGTGGTGCACGACGAGCACGGGATAGGCCGGTTCGTCGAGATGATCGAGCGCACCGTGGCCGGAGCGCGCCGCGAGTATCTGGTACTCGAGTACGCGCCCGGCAAGCGCGGCCAGCCCGGCGACAAGTTGTTCGTGCCGATGGACGCACTGGATATGTTGTCGCGCTACGTCGGCGGGGAGATGCCCGCGCTGAGCAAGCTCGGCGGGAGTGACTGGCAGAACACGAAGCGCAAGGCGCGCAAGGCCGTTCGCGAGATCGCGGGCGAGCTGGTGCAGCTGTACGCCGCGCGGCACGCGGCGCCCGGGCACGCCTTCGGGCCCGACACCCCGTGGCAGCGTGAGATGGAGGACGCCTTCCCGTTCACCGAGACCGTCGACCAGATGACGGTGATCGGCGACGTGAAGTCCGACATGGAGCGTGCCGTCCCCATGGACCGCGTCGTGATCGGCGATGTGGGCTACGGCAAGACCGAGATCGCGGTGCGCGCCGCGTTCAAGGCGGTGCAGGACGGCAAGCAGGTGGCGGTGTTGGTGCCCACCACGTTGCTCGCGCAGCAGCACCTGCAGACGTTCGCGGACCGCATGCAGGGCTTCCCCGTGACCGTCAAGGGACTGTCCAGGTTCACCGACAAGACCGAGTCGGACGAGGTGATCGCGGGGATGGCCGACGGGTCCGTGGACGTGGTGATCGGCACGCACCGCCTGTTGCAGACCGGGATCCGGTGGAAGGACCTGGGGCTGGTGATCGTCGACGAGGAGCAGCGGTTCGGCGTCGAGCACAAGGAGCACATCAAGGCCCTGCGGACGCACGTGGACGTGCTGACGATGTCGGCCACGCCGATCCCGCGCACGCTCGAGATGTCGATGGCGGGGATCCGCGAGATGTCGACCATCCTCACGCCGCCCGAGGAGCGTCACCCGGTGCTCACCTACGTGGGTGCCTACGACAGCCGCCAGGTCGCCGCGGCGATCCGCCGCGAGCTGCTGCGCGACGGCCAGGTCTTCTACGTGCACAACCGCGTCAGCTCGATCGACAAGGCTGCGGCGCAGATACGTGAGCTGGTGCCCGAGGCCCGGGTGGTGGTGGCGCACGGCCAGATGGGCGAGGAGTCACTCGAGCAGACGGTGCAGGGCTTCTGGAACCGCGAGTTCGACGTGCTGGTGTGCACCACGATCGTCGAGACCGGCCTGGACATCTCCAACGCGAACACCCTGATCGTGGAGCGGGCCGAGAACCTCGGCCTGTCCCAGCTGCACCAGCTGCGCGGCCGCGTCGGCCGGTCCCGCGAACGGGGCTACGCGTACTTCCTGTACGCGCCCGAGAAGCCGCTCACCGAGACCGCCTACGACCGCCTCGCCACGATCGCGCAGAACAACGAGTTGGGCGCCGGCATGGCGGTCGCGATGAAGGACCTCGAGCTGCGTGGCGCCGGCAACGTGCTCGGCGCCGAGCAGTCCGGGCACGTCGCCGGCGTCGGCTTCGACCTCTACGTGCGGCTGGTCGGCGAGGCCGTCGAGGCCTACCGCGCGGCCGCCGACGGCACGCCGGTGACGGTGGAACAGGAGGCGAAGGAGGTGCGCATCGACCTCCCCGTCGACGCCCACATCCCGCCCGAGTACGTCACCAGCGAGCGGCTGCGGCTCGAGGCCTATCGCAAGCTGGCGGCCGCGCATGACGACGCCGCGGTGGCCGAGGTGCTCACCGAACTCGCCGACCGGTACGGCCGCCCGCCGGTCGAGGTGGAACGCCTGGCCGCGATCGCGCGGCTGCGGGCGCTGTGTCGGCGATACGCAGTGACCGAGCTCACGGTGGTCGGTACCAATCTGCGGGTCGCGCCCCTCCCGCTGCGCGAGTCGCAGCAGATGCGCCTGAAGCGGCTGTATCCTGGCGCGACGTTCCGCGCCGCGACTTCGGTCGTCACGATACCGTTGCCACGGGTAGGTAATGGGGGTGTGGGAAGCGAGCGGGTGCGTGATGTCCAGCTGCTCCAGGCGGTCGCCGACTTCCTGGCCGCGATGGACGGCAAGCCCGCGGGATACGTCCGGCTCGACGAGCCGCCGGCCACGAAGGGGAGCTGACCGACGATGACGGTGATCCGCGTCAACCCGGCCCTGCCGACTCTGCTGCCGGTGGAGGCGCTGCCCCACCTCGGCGGGCCGGTGTACTACACCGAGGAACTGCCGGTCCGGCTCGCCTGGCACCTCCCCGGCGCCGTGCCGCTGCTGACGATGCCCGACCAGCGCGACGTCGTCGTGATCACCTCCAACGTCGAGCAGCCAGACGTGGCTGCGATGCTCCGGGCCGGCCACGAACTGGTCTCCGCGCCCGCACCCGCCGGGCTGGCCGTGCTCGACACCGTCACCCTGATCGATCGGCTGCGCACAGAGGGACCCTGGGAGTCGCGGCAGACGCACGCCAGCCTGGTCCGGTTCCTGGTGGAGGAGACGTACGAGTTGGTCGACGCGGTGTCGGCGGTGGACGACCCCGCGGCAGACTCGAACGGAACAGTTGCCGCGGCGGCGAGCCGTGCCCAGGCCGCGCGAGCGGAGCTGCGCAGCGAGCTCGGGGACCTGCTGCTGCAGGTGGTGTTCCACGCTCGGATCGCGCAGGACGACGCGACCGCGCCGTTCGGCATCGACGACGTCGCGCGCACGCTGACGGAGAAGATCCGGCGGCGCACGCCGCACCTGGGCGGCGGGGTCACCGTCGACATCGATACCCAGGCGCGCAACTGGGAACTGCAGAAGGCGGCGGAGCGGGGCGACGACGGTGCCTCGTGCCTCGACGGGATCGCCGCGGCGCAGCCCGCTCTGGCGCTGGCACAGAAGGTGTTCGAGCGGCTGCGCGGCGCCGGTTTCCCGGCGGACCTGATCCCCGGCGAGGTGCGCACCGTCACCGTCGACCCCACGGACGAGCATGCGTACCCCGAGGTGAGCTACCGCACCGTGGTGCTGCGGTTCATGGACCGCGTCCGGGCCGCGGAGGTGTTGTTGCGGTCCGGGAAGGTAGAGTCGTGGCCTGCGGCGTGGGCCGGGGTGGCCGGTGACGGTGTCCCTGCCGGCGAGCCGGTGGACGTGTCCGACGGCGCCGAGGATCGCGTGGCGGTTCCCGATGACGCCGAAGACGACAGCCGATCGAAGAAGAAGAGCTCGAAGAAGAAGTGACTCCTCATCCATCCCGCGCCCTGCGTCGCCGGGGCGCGGCGCTCGTCGGTGTCGTGGCCGTGGTGGCCGCCTCGACGGCCGGGTGCAGCATGTTCGGCCCGAAGGTCGTGATCCCGCAGGGCATACCGCCCGGGCCGGGGGCGCCCGTGCCGTACATCGACGTCAACGGACCCGGACGCACCGCCGACCAGCTGAAGGGGTGGGCCACCCCGATCAGCGAGTCCACCGGGATCCCGCTGCTCGCGCTCGAGGCGTATGGCAATGCCGCGGAGGCGATGCGGCAGCGTGACCCCGGCTGCGGGATCGCCTGGACGACCCTGGCTGGGATCGGGTATGTCGAGAGCAAGCACGGCACCTACCACGGGGCGCGGATCGCGAAGAACGGCGACGTGTCGCCGCCGATTCGAGGCGTGCCGCTGGACGGTACGAACGGCAACCAGAAGATCGAGTCGTCCGGCACCGACCCACACAATCCCAACGCCAAGTACGACGTGGCGATGGGCCCGTTCCAGTTCATCCCCGAGACGTGGGCCAGGTTCGGCGTCGACGCCGACGGCGACAACAAACCGGATCCCGACAACATCGACGACGCGTCTCTGACGGCGGCCCGGTACCTCTGCTATTCCGGCGGTGATCTGACCACGGCGGCGGGATGGGAGAAGGCTGTGATGGTGTACAACAACTCGATGTCGTACGTGCTCTCGGTGCGCGACAAGGCTGCGGCGTACTCGGTCGACGTCGAGCCGTAGGCCCGCTCGCTTCGGGTCGTGCGGGCCGTGTCGCGGCCGGGGGCTCGGGTCTGGTCGCCGCGTCCCCGGGCTGGGCTCGGTCTCGCCGTGATCGAGGTCGCCGTGGTCCGACTGGGGAACTCCGCGTGTGCTCGACTCACGGATCCGGATCCGGAACCGTTCGCCGGGTCGGTGCATCTGAACAGGTGTGGGGGACTTCGCTTCGGAAGGACGCCTGGCGCGTCTCCTCGGTGAGAACGACGGTGTGATCACCCGCCGTGCCGCGTTAGCGATCGGCATGAAATCGTCGGCGATCGATCGTCGTGTGGCGGCGAAGTTGTGGCAGACGCTGGCACCAGGCGTATACCTGTCGACCGCGCATCCGCTGACCGACGCAGTGTGCTGGACGCCTCTGTGATCGCCGGCAGTCGGATCATGGACCGCGGCCTGCAGCAGGGCATCGTCACCGTCCAGACGCTGGAGCGGGCGCTCGACCGCAACTCCGGGCGCCGCGGCATCGCGGAAGCCCGCCGCCTGCTCGCGGCCGCAAGTGGAGACCCGGAGTCCGAGGCGGAACGGCGCTTCGCCCGGCTGCTGAGCACGCACCGCATCGAGGGCTGCTGCGCACGCACCGCATCGAGGGCTGGTGTCAGCAGTTCCCGCTCGGCGTCCACCGCATCGACTTCGCGTTCCCCGCTGCGCAACTCGCGGTGGAGGCGGACGGCTGGGCCTTTCACCGCACAGCGGACAGAGCGGCTGCGGATGCACGTGAGCAGAACCGTCTCACGATCTGGGGCTGGTCGATGCTCCGGTTCGGATGGCATGCGCTCGATCAGGCTCCGGAGGATGTGATCGACCAGGTGGTCGCCGCTCTCCGGGTGCGGGACTGACGTCGTTGTCCGGCTCCCGCGCGTGCCGTGGGAAGCCTGGCAGAGTGCGCGATCGTCCCCGTGGGGCGGGGGATGATCGCGCGTTCTGGCGGTACTGACTGTGAGCCGGCGGATCAGCCCGCGCGACGCGGCGCTGCCTGCCGCCCGGTCGCGGCATCGGTGCGCGACACGATTGCTAGGAAGGTACCCTGCATAGATACATGGATTAGGGTTGGCTTATGTGCGATTGCAGCCAGCGGGGCCGTGTGTCCGGGTCCGGGTCGCCGCGTCCCACCGCCGCGACTCCGGCTGGTCGCCGGCAGATTCCGTGGATTCGCGGGCGTGTTGCGCGAAACGACACCTTGGTTGCTATAATAAATTCACACTTGCCTTGGGTGCATTGCCATGGTTTAGATGTTTCCCGTACTCATCTAAGGAGGCGGACAGTTGGACAAGCGCGGCATCGCGGGCGAGGTGCCTCACTGTGGGGCTCCCGATTAACAGAAGGGGTCGCACCCGCCGTGATCGTGTCGAGCGGCCGGGACGAGATCCGGGCAGGGCGAAGCGGTGGCTGTGGGTCCTGAGTCTGGTGACCCCGATCAGTGCTCTGGTGCCCTCGCAGCTCGTGTACTGGACGGATGCGCCGTTGTTCTGGTGGTCCGGTCCGATCGTGGTGTTCGTCATCGTCCCGCTCATCGACTGGTGGCTCGGAGACGACGGGAGCAATCCCAGCGCAGCAGATTTCGAGGTGCTCAACTGCGTGCGGTTCTACAGATGGTGCACGTGGCTGTTCCTCCCGATCCAGTTCGCGGCGCTGCTGGTCGCGTGCGTGTTGTGGCGAGACGGGTCACAGCTGGACCTCGCGGACAAGGCGGGGCTGGCATTGAGTGTGGGCGTCGTAGCGGGGATGGGGATCAACGTCGCGCACGAACTCGGTCACCGGCACGAGGGGATCGAACGCTGGCTGGCGAAGATCACTCTCTCCCAGTCCCTTTACGGGCATTTCTACGTCGAGCACAATCGCGGCCACCACGTCCGCGTGGCCACTCCGGACGATCCGGCGAGCGCTCGGATGGGTGAGTCGCTCTACGCCTTCGTGCTGCGATCGGTGACCGGTGGCTTCCGGTCGGCACTTCGGCTCGAGCGGGCACGACTGGCGCGGCGAGGTCTGCGGTGGTGGTCCATCCGGAACGACCTGCTGCAGAGTTGGGCCATGTCGGCGGTCGTGTTCGCCGCGGCGGCCGTGGTCTTCGGGGCGGGTGTACTGCCATTCCTGCTCCTGCAGGCGGCTATCGGGGTGTTCCTGCTCGAGTCGGTGAACTATGTGGAGCACTACGGGCTGCTGCGAGAGCGGCGCCCCGACGGCCGCTATCGCAGGGTCACGCCGCGAGACAGCTGGAACAGCGACCGGATAGCGACGAACATCCTGCTCTTCCACGTGCAACGGCACAGCGACCACCACGCGAATCCGGGCCGTCGGTATCAGACCCTCCGCACCTTCGACGAGTCGCCCCAGCTGCCGTTCGGCTACGCGACGATGATCCTCGCCGCGATGGTCCCGTGGCTGTGGCGCAAGGTGATCGATCCTCAGGTCGCATCGCATTACGACGGCGACCTCTCCCGCGCCAATCTCGCTCCGCGACTGCGCGCGAGCACCGTCGAGCCGTGACCGTGTGCCGGCTTCGGGGCCTCTCCGGTCACCTGCTCCGACTGCGGTCTCGCCCCACCATGCGGGTCGCCTCGAGGGGATCGAAACCGGCGTTCCACGGCGCGAGCCTCGAGCGGTCGACCATCACCCGGCCGGCCCGGATATCGCGGACGAGGTCGCGCTGCAGGACTGCGCCTGCGGCCTTCACCCCGCTCACCATCGCCCCCTGGGTGCCCGGCCCCCACGCGGTGGACGTCCCGGCGACGAACAGCCCGGGGACGACTGTCGCGCTCCGCGGTCGACCGAACCCGTACTGTCCGATTCTGGGCTCGAGTCCCATCGCGTTTCCGGCCGTGCTGTCGGTGTACCGGCTCTGCGTCATGGGCGTCGCGAGCTCCGCCCATTCCACCTTCGCCGACGCGCCGGGATAGGCGACCTCGATCCGCGCGAGCATGGCGTCCGTGACCTTCTCCTTGATCTCCTGGTAGCGAGGGTTACGCCGGTAGCGCCCGTCGGCGATCTCCTCCGGATCCAGGCCCCACAGGCGCGGATTCGACGGCGCCATCGTCTGCGCCTCGAAGGCCGCGGAACCCTGCGGCGCGCTGGCACCGTGACTCGGATCACGCCTGGTCGAGGTCTGCACGTACGCGGGGATGTTCGCCGCGTAGTCGCTGACCCAGTCGTGGACCGAGCGGCGGCGGCCCACCAGGAGGTCGGACTTCATCGTCGCCAACGCGTGGAGGTTTCTGGCGCGATCCCAGTTGGGGATGACGAAGTGATTGCTGTTCGGCGCGTTCGACACGTCGTGGTCGATTCCGAAGAAGGCGTTGATCACCGGCGGCGCCATGCGCCATGTGGCGACCTGCAATCGCGTTGCGCGCGGCAGATTCTCCTTACCGATGAGGTCCCGGTAGGTCTTCTTGATATCGATGTTGGAGATCACGACCGGAGCCGCGATGGTCTCCCCGGTCGACAGCACGACACCTGCCACGCGACCGCCTTCGAGAGCGATGCGCGAAACCTCGACACGGCTGCGGATCTGTCCATCGTGCTTCTGGATCACCTCGGCGAAGCCGGCGGCGAGCACCTGGCCGCCGCCCTTCGGGAACCATCCGCCGCGTCCCACGAAGTGGTCCATCAGGACCGCGGACAGCAACAGGGGGGGGCGACGTCGGGCGTGGTCGCGACCGCGCCCAGATGCACGGAGTTGACCATCATCGCCTCGGGGCTCAGTCCGCACGCGAGCTGGAACGCGGCGACCGGCATCATCAGCGCGCCGGCCGCGAGGCCGGTCCGTCGCACCAGTTTCACCATGCCGGAGCGCGACCCGAGGGTCTCGCTGACGTCCACGGCCTCGCCGATGCGCCGCAGGACCGAGAGGTATCGGCGGATCGCTCCCTGCTCGTTGGGGAAGGCCGCGAGTTGGTTCGCGATGAACTCGTCCCACCCGTGCGGGAAGTCCAGGGCGAATCCCGGTGCGAGAACGGTGTCGACGGCCTTCTCCTCCAATGGAAGCCACTCGATCCGATCGTCCAGGCCGACACCGCGCATGATCGACGGAACCAGGCCGTCATCGCCGCAGTCACCGATGTAGTGCACACCGACGTCGAACTCCCACTTGCGGTGTCGACGGAAGACATGGGAACTGCCACCCAGGACGTCGTAACGCTCGAGCAGCAGGACTCGTCGACCCGCCGCGGCGAGGTACGCGGCGGACGTCAGTCCGCCGAGTCCCGACCCGACGATGATGGCGTCGTACGAGCTGGGGCGGGTGGTCTCGACGGCGTCGGGGGATCGGTCGACGGTACTCACAGTCACTCCTCGTCGGTGAAGGTCACGCGCACCGAGATCGGTGTGCTCTGCAGGGTGCGGAAGGCGGCGACGCTCAGGCAACCGAGGAAGGGGACGGGAGCGAAGGTGCGTGCCCGGGCGGTCACGTCGTCGTCGGGATGCAGCCGTGCAAGGCCGCGGCGCCAGCGGTCTCCCTGTCGGATCCGGACGACGGGGTCGGCGGCGATGTTCAGGCCCCAACCGGAGCGCATCCCGTGCTGGCAGATCAGCCATGCGCCCGTCGGGTCGAACGAGGCCGCGACGGGAACCCGCCTGGCCTCGCCTGTCCGGCGCCCCGTCGTCTCGAGCTCGGTGGCGATCGACGTTCGGACACCGGCGCGGCCGAGGGCTCGGACCGCCGGATTCGCGAGGTACCGTCCCACCGCCCGCTCGAACCGGAACTTGCGGAGTCCCCGGCCGCCTGCCGCGGCCGTGTCGATGCCCCGCTTGGGGTTTCGGAATGCGTCGACGCCGTGATGGCGCACCGTCGACGCCGCGGTCAGCCACGGCGAGCGGGACGGGTCAGGTTCGGATCCCGCCCCCATCCGCTGCAGCTGGTCGGTGTGCCACTGCAGGTCGAGGGCACCGTCGAGCGCCTTGACGGCGGCGATCCGCGCTGCTCGCCGAGGCAGGTTCAACGAGATCTGAGGCGAGTCGAGCCGCTCGGCGCGCGCGGCCAGGAGGTCGGCCGCGGCCCCTGGCACGACCGCCGCGGGCCGCCCGATGCCGACGACATCGCATGCTCCGGACCCGACAGCCTCCCGCATCGCGGGCGCCGACCGGAAGCCTCCGGTGACGGCGAGTGGGACATGTCCGGCCGTAGCACGCACCGCCTGCGCGTAGTCGAGGAAGTATGCCTCGCGGGTGCGGGTCCGCTCCGACGCCGTCGGCCGGCCCATCATCGCCGGTGACTCGTAGCTGCCACCGCTGATCTCGATCAGGTCGATCTGCTGCGTCGCAAGCCGTTCGACCACTGCTCGTGACTCCTCCTCGGTGAACCCGCCGCGTTGGAAGTCCGCCGAGTTCAGCTTCACGCCGACTGCGAAGCCGGGGCTGACGGATATCCGGATCCGGTGGATCACCTCCAGCAGGAAGCGCATCCGCCGCTCGGGATCACCGCCCCATCCGTCGGTGCGCTGATTCGTGCGCGGGGAGAGGAACTGAGAGACCAGGTAGCCGTGCGCGCCGTGGATCTGGACGCCGTCGAACCCGGCGGTCTCGGCGACCCGGGCCGCCGTGGCGAACCGGTCGACGATGTCGAGGATCTCGGCCTCGGTCAGCTCCCGGGGGACGGCGAGGCCCGGTACGGACAGCCCGACCGGCGACGGGGCCACCGGATGTTTGCCGGTCACCAGCGGATTGGCCTGGCGGCCGGGGTGATTGAGCTGCATCCAGATCGGTGCCCCGCCGTCCTGCGTCGCCTTGGCCCAGAGTGTCAGGGCGTCGAGGTCGCGATCGTCCTCCACCACGACGTTCCCCACCTCACCGAGGTGGCCTCGATCGACCATCACATTCCCCGTCACGACCAGGCCGTAGCCGCCCGATCCCCAGCGCCGGTACAGACGGCCCAGGCGTTCGTCGGGTGCGCTCGACCGGTCGGCGAGGCCCTCGCTCAACGCGGACTTCATCAGCCGGTTGGGCAGGATCTGCCCACATGCGAGGGGAAGCGGGTCGGTCAACTCTGTCATCGTGGGTGGCCCTCTCGATATGTCCTACCGGTGATCCAGGCACCCCGTTCGAGATACCGGCTCGAGAATAGTATATCGAACGGTATAGTGACAATGAGACGGCTGCCGGCCGTCCAATGGGTGCGGGCCGTCGCGACCGCCGGCAGCGACCTGTTCGATACGGTGGACCGGCGGGTAAGCCTGGATCGAGAGGAGGTCGGTGATGACGGCGCGGGACGACCTGGTCAAGGCCGCGATCGACCTGATTCGACGGCACGGCGTCGCGGGCACCGGGCTGTCCGAGCTCACCGACCGCAGTGGACGCTCGCGACGGACGATCTATCTCAACTTTCCCGGCGGCAAGTCCGAGTTGGTCACCGAGGCGGCGCGCGTGGCCGGCGCCGCGATCTCCGCGCTGATCGACGCCGTCCCGGTCGGGGCCGCTCCGGTCGAGGTGCTCGATGCGCTCATCGAATGGTGGCGACGGACGTTGACGGCCAACGGTTTCGAGGCCGGTTGCCCTGTAGTAGCGGCTGCGCTCGGCCGCTCCGAGGCGCCCGCCGCTGCGGCAGCGGCGGGGCTCGCGTTCGGCGAGTGGGAGCGGATCCTGGCCGGCCGTATCGGGGCCGCCGGTGTCACGGAGGATGTAGCTACCGCGTTGGCGAGCACCGCCATCGCGGCCATCGAGGGCGCCGTGGTGATGTGCTCGGCCTCCGGGACGACCGCGCCGCTCGACCGGGTCGCCGGGCAGCTGCGGATCCTCGTCGAGGCGCAGTCCCGCCCGGGCGTGTCGTAGCGCGGCCGGAGCACCGACGGAACCGCGGGCTGCATCACCGATAGATCAGGCACGTGGTGGTGCCGTGGGCGACCAGCCGGCCGTCGCCGTCCTTCACTTGCCCCTCCGCTGTCGCGGTGGTGCGACCCACGTGGATGGTCCGGCCGGTCGCCACCAGGAGCACGCCGTCGACCGGCACGGTCCGGATGTAGTTCACCTTCAACTCCAGAGTGCCGTAACCGATTCCGGCCTCCAGCGTGGAGTGCACGGCACACCCCATCACCGAGTCCAGCAGGGTCGCGCACACACCGCCGTGGACGCTGCCCAGCGGGTTTCCGAAATCCTGCCGCGTCGTGAGGCTGAACTCCACCTCGCCGACGTCGACTCGATCGATCCGCATGCCCAGCAGGTGCCCGATGTTGCGGCCGGTCCCGGGGTCTGCAGCCATCAGGCGCAGAAGCTCCACGCCCGACAGTGTCGACAGGTCCCGGACGTGCGCTCGGGCACCGTCCGCCCCCTCGGGCGTCGTGTCTTCTGCGGACGGTTTCGTCATCTGCACTCCCGATGTCGTTCGAATGTGGCGCTGATAGCTGACTATATCGAACGGTATAGTAGCGCCCTTGCATCGGTAGGCGCCATTCCCGGGTCGGCGGCCGCAGCCGTGGAGGTCGACCGCACTCCTTGAGAAGCGGATCGATGTGTGCACTGCTTGCATGGAGCGTAGGTCGATGTGTTAGCACTGACAACACACTGAGGCGTATTCCTTCCACCAAGCGTCAGGTGCGGGCCCAGCGCAACGCGGACGACGCGACCGACGCGGGCCGACATGTCCGCCGTCGTGCTGCCGGCGAACGTGCCGTCGAGATGCAGGAAGGCCAGGCCGTGCACCAGGGCCCACACCGCGACCGCCGCCGCCTCGGGATCGGGAGCGGGAACGAGGCGCCGGACGAGCGTCTTCAGGTACAGCTCGATCTCGTCGGCCGCAGCCTGGCGTGCAGGGTCGTCCGGGTCGCACGGCTCGGCGAACATGGCGCGGAACAGCCCGGGCCGGGCGACCGCGAACTGCACGTACGTCACCGCGATCGCGGCGAGGTCGTCGAGCGTCCGCGGGGTGGGATGTGCATCGGTCGGGGCCGCGATCAGCTGTCGATACCCGATGGTCGCGACCGCGGACACCAGGGCGGTGCGATCGGAGAAGTGGCGGTACGGCGCCGCGGGCGACACGCCCGCGCGCCGGGCCGCCGCGCGCAGTGACAGGCTCGTCCCGCCGTCGCCGGTGTCCAAGAGCTCGATGGCGGCGCGGATCAGCGCGTCGGGCAGGTCGCCGCGGTGGTACGGCGTGGTCGGCATGATGGAATCCCCTATGTGTTGACGACGCTTACATATCGCTATAGTGTAAGCGGTGCTTACTTCGCGAGGTGTCCACAGACCGTCATCACCGACGCAGAATCGAAAGGCCCGATCGAGATGTCTACAACCGCAGATTTGTTCGCGCCGATCACCCTCCGCTGTGGGCAGGTCCTGCCCAACCGGGTCGCCAAGGCCGCGATGGAGGAGGGGATGGCGGCGCAGGGGCAGTTGCCGACCGACGGGCTCATCGCGCTGTACCGCCGGTGGGGCTCGGGCGGGACGGGGATGTTGATCACCGGGAACGTGATGGTGCACGCGGAGGCGCTCACCGGCCCCGGCGGGGTGGTCCTCGACGCGAACTCACCGCTGGAACGCTTCACCGCGTGGGCCGAGGCGGGCAAGGCCGGCGGCGCCGCGATGTGGATGCAGATCAGCCACCCCGGTCGGCAGGTCCAGGCCACGATGCCCGGAGTGACCTGGGGCCCGTCCGACAAGGCCGTCGACGTGGGCAGGCACTCCAAGAACTTCGGACGCCCGACCGCGATGACGCCCGCGCAGATCGCCGACACGGTCACGCGGTTCGCGACCACGGCCAGACGCGCCGAGCAGGCGGGGTTCGACGGCGTCGAGATCCACGCCGCCCACGGCTACCTGCTGTCACAGTTCCTCTCGCCTCTGGTGAACACCCGCACCGACGACTGGGGCGGTTCGCTGGAGAACCGGGCACGGCTGCTGCTGGACATCGTGCGGGAGGTCCGCACGCAGGTCTCTCCGACGTTCGCCGTCGCGGTCAAGCTCAACTCCGCCGACTTCCAACGCGGCGGATTCGACGCCGACGACGCCCGGCGGGTGATCGACATGCTCGCCCCGCTCGGTGTCGACGTCGTCGAGCTCTCCGGCGGCAGCTACGAGAGCCCCGCCATGTCCGGGCGCCCCGCCGACGGTCGCACCGCCGCCCGCGAGGCGTACTTCCTCGAGCTGGCCGCCGACCTGGCGCGGACCAGCTCCATCCCCCTCATGCTCACCGGCGGGGTCACCCGCCGGGAGACCGCCGAGACGGTCCTGTCGAACGATGTGGCGCTGGTCGGCATCGGCACCGCGCTCGCGGGGACCCCCGACCTGCCGAACCGCTGGCGCGCCGGTGCCGAGGCGGACGCCTCGCTCGCGCCCGTCACCTGGCAGGACAAGCCCCTGGCGTCGTTGGCGGGAATGGGTATGGTGCGATACCAGATGCGCCGGTTGGCCCGTGGTAGGCGTCCCGCCGTCTCCGTCGGTCCCGCCCGTGCGCTCATCGCCGATCAGCTCGTCCAGCGGCGTGCGCTGCGGCGCTACTCGAAGTGGCTCGCAACCCGGCCCGCCGGCGCCGAGACCGTTCGGATCCGACCCACGACCGCCACCCACGCAAGGAGCGAATCCGCATGAGACCCATCCGCGACTACGGCGCCAAGGCGATGAACTCGGCGCACCGCCTCGTTCTGGCCGCCTCCGGGAACAGGCTCCTGTCGAAGCCGTTCGGCATGCCGGTGGTCGAACTGCACACCACCGGCCGCAAGTCCGGGCTGCCGCGGTCGTGCTACCTCACCACCCCGATCCACGACGAGAGCACGGTGATCCTCGTCGCCTCCAAGGGCGGCGACGACCGCCACCCGGACTGGTACCGCAATCTCCAGGCGCATCCCGCCGCCGAGATCGTGATCGACGGGAAGCGCCGGCAGGTCCACGCCCGGACCGCGACGCCGGAGGAGAAGTCGACGCTGTGGCCCCGGATCGTGTCGGCCTACCACGGCTACGCCGACTACCAGAAGCGCACGACACGCGACATCCCGGTCGTGATCTGCGACCTGCGATGACGAGTGTGCGGCCCTCAGGAACCGGCAGCCCTGCTGGCGAGGACCGCGCGAACCGCACCGCGGACGGTACCGTCCACGACCGAGTCGGCGGAACTGTCGAGTTTCCCGTCGAGATGTAGGAATGCGAGTCCGTGGACGAGGGCCCAGGTCGCCGTTGCCATCGGCTCCGGGTCTGCACCTGGAACCGCCCGTTTGACGATGTAGTCGAGGTATTGGTGGATGGCGGCGACCGCGGCGACGCGATCGGGACTCTCCGTATCGCACCCCTCGGCGAACATCACCCGGAACAGGCCGGGGCGCGTCAGCGCGAACCGGACGTATGCCACGGCGATCGTCGCCAGATCGTCCGCAGTCATCGGGTCCGCGCACGCCGCAGCCAGATCCTTCGCCAGTTCGGTGTATCCGACCGCGGCGACGGCCGACAGCAGTGCGTTTCGATCCGGGAAGTGACGATAGGGCGCGGCGGTCGAGACCCCCGCGCGCCGCGCTACCGCTCGGAGCGAGAGATCGGCGCCGCCGTTCTCCTCCAGCAGTTCCATCGCCGCGTTCACCAGCGCCGTCGGCAAGTCACCGTGGTGATAGGGAACATCGGATGACATATCAATAATCCTAAAGCTGTCGAGCAGTGAAGCCGTAGCGGGGGTGCAGCGGGAGGCGTCGACCGCGAATCACCGCACACCCATGTTAGCGCCATGTACATTCGGGCGATGCGCCCGCACCGCCCAGCCCGTTCGCGTACCCGAAGGAGAAACCCATGACCCGCGTTCTATTCGTCGTCACGGCCGCCGACCGCTGGACCCTCGACGACGGCACCGTGCATCCCTCCGGCTACTGGGCAGAGGAGGTGGCCGTTCCTCACCGGAACTTCACCGACGCCGGGTGGGACATCACCATCGCCACCCCCGGCGGCAAGCCCCCGACCCTCGACCGGCTCAGTCTCGGAATCTCGGGCGGCACACCGTGGAAGCGCAAGGACGTCGAACGCTATCTCGACAGCATCTCCGATCGGCTCGCCCACCCGGTCGCGCTCGACACCGTCGACTCCGACGACTACGACGTCGTCTTCTACCCCGGCGGACACGGACCGATGGAGGACCTCGCGTACGACGCCGTGTCCGGCGCGTTGCTGACCAAGCGCCTCGCCTCCGGCCGACCCCTGGCTCTGCTCTGCCACGCGCCCGCGGCGATCCTCGCCGCGAAGAACCCCGATGGCAGCTCCCCGTTCGCCGGCTACAAGATGACCGGCCTGTCCAACCGCGAGGAGCTGCTCAACAGATTCGCGCGGAAGGCCCCCTGGCTGCTCGAGGACAAGCTGAAGGAGACGGGGGTCGACTACTCGAAGGGGCTCCTGCCACTACGCCCCCACGTCGTGGTCGACCGGAACCTGTACACCGGCCAGAACCCCCAGTCCTCGGATGCATTGTCCGAACTGCTCATCAAGGTCGTGGCAACCCATCCGTATTGAGACTGACGACTCGTCGGCGACGTGATGTTCGCGTGCTAGGCGCCGGCGCTGTCGGACGACCTCGGTTGATCCGCCTCGGCGGCGGGCTGGAGCGCCTCGCTCTGCTGTGCCTGGACGCGATCCATCGCCAGTCGGGCGTAGATCATCTGGCTGGTGATCGCCATCTGCCCGCGGCTGCGGCCCGTGAAGGTGATCAGCCAGGCGAGGACCGTGCTGAGCCGGTTCTTGTACCCGACGAGGTACACGAGGTGCAGGAACAGCCACGCCAGCCACGCGAGGAACCCACTCATCTCGATCTTGCCGACCTTCGCCACGGCGTCGAACCGCGACACCGTCGCCATGCTGCCCTTGTCGAAGTATTTGAACGGGCTGCGGGTGCCCGGGTCGTCCTGGCCCTTCAACGATTTCTTGATCAGCCCCGTCGCATACTTGGCGCCCTGGATCGCGCCCTGCGCCATCCCCGGCACCCCGGGCACCGCCATGAGGTCGCCGACGACGAACACGTTGGGGTGGCCCTTCACCGTGAGGTCCGGCTCGACGACGACCCGTCCGGCGCGGTCGGTTTCGGTCCCATCGGTCTGCTCGGCGATCATCTTGCCCAGTGGGCTCGCCTGCACACCTGCAGACCACACCTTGCAGGCGCACTCGATGCGCCTCTCGGTGCCGTCCTTCGCCTTGATGGTGATGCCCTGGTAATCGACATTCGTGACCATGGCGTTGAGTTGCACCTCGACGCCCATCGACTCCAGCCGACGCTGCGCCTTCAACCCCAGCTTCGGGCCCATCGGCGGCAGCACCGCCGGCGCCGCGTCCATGAGGATCACGCGGCAATCCGACGGCTCGATCGTGCGGAACGCCCCGGCCAGCGTGCGCTCGGCGAGTTCCGCGATCTGCCCGGCGAGCTCGACACCGGTGGGTCCGGCACCGATGACGACGAAGGTCAGCCGGCGGTCACGTTCGGCGGGATCCTTCGTGACCTCCGCGGCCTCGAACGCACCGAGGATGCGGCCGCGCAGCTCGAGCGCATCGTCGATCGTCTTCATACCCGGCGCGAACGTGGCGAAGTGATCGTTGCCGAAGTAGGACTGCTGGGCGCCCGCGGCGACGATCAAGCTGTCGAACGGGATGACGGTGTTCATCGTCATCAGCTTCGAGGTGACGGTCCCGTTCTTCAGGTCGATCGCCACGACGTCGCCCAGCAGCACTTCGACGTTCTGCTGCTTGCGGAGCACCAAGCGAGTGGTGGGCGCGATCTCGCCCTCCGACAGGATGCCGGTCGCCACCTGATAAAGGAGCGGCTGGAACAGATGTGTCGTGGTCCGGGCGACCATGGTGATATCGACGTCGGCGTGCTTAAGGCTCTGGACCGCGGTGAGGCCGCCGAACCCGGAGCCGATGACGACGACGCGGTGTCGGTTGACGGTCGATTCGGTCATTGGAATTCCTTCGCTCTCGACAGACGGCTTCAACATACGGCTCCGGCCGGGTTTCGGCTGGGCAACCAGGCAGAACGTTGCAGATCGGAATTCGATCAGCGGCCGACCATCGACAGGCCGGTGAACAGATCGATCAGGGGCTGCGGGAAGATGCCCAGTGCGACAACGGAAACCGCGCCGATCGCGATCGCGGATCCCGCCCACCACCCGATACCGACCGCATCGGGCTCGAACTCGGGGGGCTGGGCGAAGTACATCGTGACGATCACCCGGATGTAGAAGACCGCGGCCACCGCGCTCGCGAGGACGCCGATCACGACCAGCCACACCCCGCCCTGCTGCGCTGCGGCGGCGAACACCCCGAACTTCGCCACGAATCCACTCGTGAGCGGGATTCCGGCGAATGCGAGGAGGAACAGCGACATCGCGCCGGCCAACAGCGGCCGACGCCGGCCGAGGCCCGCCCAGCGGGCGAGGTCGCCGACCTCACCGGTGTGATCGCGCACGACCGACGCCACGGCGAACGCGCCGATGGTGCTGAGTGAGTACGCCGCGAGGTAGAAGCACGTCGCTCCCACGCCGCGCGAGCTGCCGGCGAACACGGCGATCAGCAGGAAACCCGTGTGGGCGATCGCCGAATACGCCAGCAACCGTTTGACATCCGACTGGGTGACGGCCGCGATCGAGCCGACGGCCAGCGTCAGTACCGCGACGACGGCGATCACCGGCCGCCAGTCCGATCGCACGTCCGTGGCGGCGACGAGAGTCACGCGCAGCAGTGCTCCGAACGCGGCCGTCTTGGTGGCCGACGCCATGAACGCGGTGACGGGCGTCGGGGCGCCCTGGTACACGTCGGGCACCCACGAGTGGAACGGCACGGCGCCCACCTTGAACAGCAGCCCGACCCCGATCAGGGCGAGGCCGCCGCCGCCGAGCAGGTGGTCGGTCGACGGCGCGGTCAGCGCGGTGGAACCGGTCGCCCCGAACCGTAGCGCCACGCCGAACAGCAGGATCGCCGACGAGAAGGCGCCCAGCAGAAAGTACTTCAGTGCAGCCTCGCGGGAGAGGTCCTTGCGTCGCACGGCCACCGCGCACATCAGGTAGAGCGGTAGCGAGAACACCTCGAGCGCTACGAACAGTGTCAGCAGGTCCTCTGCAGACGTGAACGCCATCATCCCGCCTAGCGCGAACAGCGTGAGTGGCACCGTCTCCGTGTGGGTGAGGCCGGCGTCGCGGCGCACCATCAGCGCGAGCGCCGGCAGCGCCGAGACCAGCAGCACGCCCTCGACGGCGGCTGCCAGACCGTCGACGGCGACCGAGCCGGCGACCGCGGTGTGCGCTCCGGTGTGGTGCGAGACCACGACCAGCGCCACCAGCGCCGCGATGACGGCGGCGAACGACAGGACGGCGTGCGCGGTGAGCCGCACCCTTCGTGGCGCGAAGGCCTCGACCAGAATGCCGACGACGCCGGCGCCGAACACGATCAGCATCGGCGACAGCTGTGCGTACTCGATCGACGGGGTCACCGATGCACTCCTGACGCGCTGGCCGTTGCACTCCAGATAGTATGCGAGGCAGGGGTTTCGGAGGAGGTGGCGGCCACGGAGGGATTCACTGCGTCGAGCACCGGGCCCGGGTACAGGCCCAGGACCAGCACCCCGGCGAGCAGCGGGGCGAGGAACACCAGCTGGCGTGGGCCCGCGTCGGCGACGGTGCCGGTCACAGTGGCCGGCGGTTGCCCGGTGAACATCCGTTGGTAGGCCCACAGCACGTACAGCGCGGACAGCACGAGCGCGGACACGGCGATCACCGCGGCGACCGGGTACCGCTGGAACGTGCCCACGACCACCATCAGCTCGGACACGAACGGGCCCAGCCCGGGCAGCGACAGCGTCGCCAGTCCGGCGACGAGGAACGCCGCCCCCAATCGGGGCGCCACCGACCAGACGCCACCGAAGTCCGCGATCCGGCGACTGCCGCGACGCGCCACCAGAACCCCGGCGGTGAGGAACAGCGCGGCCGTCGCCACACCGTGATTCACCATGTACAGCACAGATCCCGCCTGAGAGTCGCCCGTCCGCGCGAACACGCCCAGGATGATGAACCCGAAGTGCGAGATCGACGTGTACGCGATGAGTGCCATGATGTCGCTCTGTGCGATCGCCATCACCGCGCCGTAGACGATGCCGATCACGGCGAGCGCACACACCCACGGACCGTAACGGGCCGACGCATCGGGGAACAGCGTCAGGCAATACCGCAGCATGCCGAACGTGCCGACCTTATCGACCAGCGCCATCATCAGGACAGCCGTCGCAGGGGTCGACTGGACCGCCGCATCGGGCAACCACGAATGCAGCGGCCACAGCGGCGCTTTCACCGCGAACGCGAACATGAAGCCCAGGAACATCAGGTTCTGCGCCAGCTGCCCGCCGGCCAGGCCGCCGTGTGCGGCCACGGGCGCGATCGCCCGGAGATCGAAGGTGCCGCCCAGCCCCGGTGTGCGAGCGGTGACGGTGTACAGCCCGACCACCGCGGCCAGCATGACCAGGCCGCCCGCCAGGTTGTACAGCAGGAAACGCACTGCCGCCCGCGACCGTTCGCCCTCTGTCGAGCCGGTGCCGCCGTAGCCTCCGATCAGGAAGTACAGCGGGATCAGCATGCCCTCGAACACCAGGTAGAACAGCAGCACGTCGGTGGTGACGAACGACAGCAGGACGCCCGCCTCCACTGCCAGCGTCAGCGCGACGTAGGCGCCGGCGCGGCGGCCGGAGCCCCGCTTCTCGCCGCCTGCGTCCCGCCACCCGGCCAGCAGGAGGACGGGCACCAGCACCGCCGTCAGCAGCGCCAGCACCAGACCGGTGCCGTCCAGACCCAGGGTGTATCCCGCACCGAACGCCGGTATCCACCTGTGGGATTCGATGAACTGGTAGCCGTGGTGGGGCTCGAATGCGCAGGCCAGCGCGATCCCGATCGCCAGCGATCCGACGGAGAACAGCAGCCCGATCCACCGGGCCACCGTCGGCACCGCTGCAGCCACCACCGCACCGACGGCGGGCAGGGCCCACAGCAGGGTCAGCCACGGCCCGCTCATGAGATCCCCACTGCGACAGCACCGGCGAGGATGACCGCGCCGCACAGCATCGTCAGCGCGTAGCCGCGGACGTACCCGGTCTGCCAGCGCCGCAATCCCTCCGACGCCGCGTGCACCGCGGTCGGCACGCCGGCGACGACGCCACCGATCACCTCCCGATCCAGCACCGCGAGCACCCGCGTCAGTGCCTGTCCCGGTCGCTCGAACACCGTCTCGTTGAACGCGTCGCCGTACAGGTCGCGGCGGGCGGCCCTGGTCAGGGGCCCGACGGTGGCCGGTGCTGTGGCGGGAACGGAGCGCGTCGCCCATACCGCGGCCGCGATGCCGATCGCCACCACGACGAGCACGATGGCCGTGAGTGCACCTGCTGGGATCAGGTGCTGCTCAGCCGGTTCCGCGCCAGGCTGCACCGCGGGGGCGAGGAAGTCGCGAAGCCGCCCGCCCCACACCAGCGCCGCGCCGGCGCCGATGCTGCCGAGGGCCAGCACGATCATCGGGGCGGTCATCGATCCGGGTGACTCGTGCGGGTGCACGGCATCCTCCCCGGACGTGCTCCACCGCGGGTCTCCGAAGAAGGTCATCGCCATCACCCGGGTCATGTAGAAGGCGGTGATGCCGGCGCCGAGCACCGCGACCGCGCCCACCACCGGCCCCGTCGCGCCCGGCTGGTCGACGGCCGCCTCGATGATGCCGTCCTTCGTATAGAAGCCGGAGAACGGTGGCACGCCGATGATCGCGAGGTAGCCCAGCCCGAAGGTGACGGCCGTGATCGGCATGACCTTGCGCAGGCCGCCGTATCGGCGCATGTCCACTTGGTCGTTCATGCCGTGCATCACCGACCCCGCTCCCAGGAACAGGCCGGCCTTGAAACAGCCGTGCGCCAACAGGTGTGCGATCGCCAGCGCGTAGCCCACCGGGCCGAGTCCGGCGGCCAGCACCATATAGCCGATCTGGCTCATCGTGGACGCGGCGAGCGCCTTCTTGATGTCGTCCTTCGCGCAGCCGATGACGGCACCGAACAGCAGAGTCACCGTGCCGACCGCGATCACGAAGCCCCGGGCCACCGGTGCGGCCTCGAACACCGGGCCGCACCGGACGATCAGGTAGACACCGGCGGTGACCATCGTGGCGGCGTGGATCAGCGCAGATACGGGGGTCGGGCCCTCCATCGCGTCACCCAGCCACGACTGGAGCGGCACCTGAGCGGATTTCGCGCACGCGCCCAGCAGGAGCAGCAGGCCGAGCCACGTCATCGTCGACCCCGACCCCCCGCCGACCCGAGGGAGGAACGATGCGAATGTGGTGTCGTGGAAGGTCTTGACCACCAGTGCCACCGCGATCGCGAGCCCCATGTCGCCGACCCGGTTGACCACGAACGCCTTCTTCGCCGCCGTCGCCGCTGAAGGCTTGTGCTGCCAGAAGCCGATCAACAGGTACGACGCGAGACCCACGCCCTCCCAACCGAGGTAGAGCACCACCAGGTTCGCGGCCAGCACCAGGATCAGCATGGCGCCCAGGAACAGGTTGAGGAACCCGAAGAACCGGCGGCGGCCCGGGTCGTGGCTCATGTACCCGATCGAGTAGATGTGGATCAAGGTCCCGACGCCGGTGATCAAGAGCGCGAAGCACATCGACAGCTGATCCAGTCGCAGCGCCATGTCGACGTGGATGGTGCTACCGGCGAACCATCGGTACAGGGTGACGGTGACGGGACGGTCCGCCGCCGGCCGTGACAGCATCCGCGCGAACAGGACGGCGGCCACCACGAACGATGCCGCCGCCGCGAGACAGCCCAGCCAGTGCCCCCACCGGTCGGAACGCCGCCCGGCGAGCAGTAGGACGGCCGCTCCGGCCAGAGGGATCAGCGGCAGCAGCGCGAGTGCGGTCATCGGTCACCGCCTCATCAGGTTCTCGTCGTCGACCGAGACGCTGTGGCGCGCACGGAAGATCGCGACGATGATCGCGAGCCCCACCACCACCTCCGCCGCGGCCACGACCATAGTGAAGAACGCGAGCAGCTGCCCCTCGGCATCGGCGCGGATCCGCCCGAAGGTCACCAGCGAGAGGTTCGCGGCGTTGAGCATCAGCTCGATGCACATGAACACGACGATCGCGTTGCGGCGCACCAGGACACCGGCGGCTCCGATACCGAAGAGGAGGGCCGACAGGTACAGGTAGTACTCCGGGTTCACGTCAGCTCCTTGGGTGCGGGTTCCGGCGTCGACCCGTTTGCCGTCGGCACGCGGCCCGTGACGGACCGGGACCTGAGCGTGTGGTTGACGGAGTCCGGTGACGGCGTGCCGTCCGGCAGCATGCCGGGCAGATCGACCGCGTTGCCCAGGGCGTACACACCCGGGTTGGGCAGCGGGGTCGCGCGCTGCCCGCCGCGGAACCGTGCGATGGACATCTCGCGCTGGGTCGGGGCGGGGGAGGTGCGCTCGTGGTGCGCCAGGATCAGGGCGCCGACGGTGGCGGTGATCAGCAGCGCCGCGGTGAGCTCGAACGCCCACACATAGCGAACGAAGATGAGATCGGCGAGTCCCTCCACGGCGCCCACGTCTCGCCCGTGCGGTCGGCCGATCACCGTGGCCCGGCCGATCAGCCCGATCAGGATGAGCCCGAACACGATTCCCAGCGCACCGCCCGCGAGTCCACGGCCGGTCAGGTGGACGCCGGCACCGTCGGGCTCCTCGATCGGCGTGCCGCCGACCCCGCTGGGGCCGGCCTCCTCGTGCGTGCCCACCAGCATGACCACGAACAGGAAGAGCATCATCACCGCGCCGGTGTACACGACCACCTGGACGACGCCCAGGAATGTCGCGCCTTCTGCGAGGTAGGCCACCGCGAGCAGCAGCATCGTGGCCGCGAGGCACAGCGCCGAGTACACCGCCCTGCGGGCGACGACCACGCCTAGGGCGAAGATCACGGCGAGCACCGCGATCACCCAGAACGTCACCGTCTCACCGGTTCCCGCGGTCTCGCCGGTGAAGCCGGCGGCGAGGGCGCCGGCGCTCACTCGTCGACCTCGCCGCGGTAGTAGTCACCCGCCGTGGTTCCGGGCCGCATGGCGTGGGGCGGCGCCTCTGCTCCCGCAGGCAGTGGTGCGAGCAGCCGGTCCTTGTCGTAGATGAGGTCGACGCGCTCGGTGTCGGCGAGCTCGTAGACGCCTGTCATGGTGAGTGCCCGCGTGGGGCAGGCCTCGATGCACAGCCCGCAGCCGATGCACCGCAGGTAGTTGATCTGGTACACACTTCCGTACCGCTCGCCGGGCGAGAACCGCTGGCCCGGCTCATCGCCGTTGTCGGCCCCCTCCACGTAGATGGCATCCGCGGGGCACGCCCACGCGCACAGCTCGCAGCCGATGCAGCGCTCGAGGCCGTCTGCATAGCGGTTGAGCTGGTGCCGCCCGTGGTAACGCTCGGCGGTCGGCGTCCGCTCCTCCGGGTACTGCTCGGTGACGGGCTTGGTGAACATCGTCTTGAAAGTCACGCCGAGTCCGGCGAGACCGAGTGGGTCAGCCATGGGAAGCCTCCTTCGGTAACGCGGTTGCGGCGGTGGGGGATTCGGAGGTCAGCGGCACGTGCTGTCCGGGCAGGGGCGGGACCGGGAAGCCGCCCGCGAACGGGTCGAACGGCACCGAGAACGTGGCCGGGTCGGGTCCGGGCGCCGGGGCCTGTTGCCGACGGTGCCGGGCGGCGAGCACCGCGAACACCGCGAGCGTGAACACCAGGGACACGATCGGGGCGAGCCAGGTGGTGTCGACTCCCCGTGCGTTGAGCGTCTCGACGATGCCGGCCACGAGGATCCACACCAGGGCGGTGGGGATGAGTATCTGCCAGCCGAAGCGCATGAACTGGTCGTAGCGCAGTCGGGGCAGGGTGGTGCGCAGCCAGATGAAACCGAACAGGAACACCCACACCTTGCCGACGAACCACAGCACGGGCCACCAGCCGTGGTTCGCGCCCGCCCACATCACGATCGGCCAGGGGGCGCTCCACCCGCCGAGGAACATCGTGGTCGCGAGGGCCGACACCGTGGTCATGTTGACGTACTCGGCGAGCATGAACATCGCGAATTTCAGCGACGAGTATTCGGTGTGGAACCCGCCCACCAGCTCGCCTTCGGCCT
This sequence comes from Tsukamurella soli, assembly GCF_039541155.1. Taxonomy (NCBI): domain Bacteria; kingdom Bacillati; phylum Actinomycetota; class Actinomycetes; order Mycobacteriales; family Tsukamurellaceae; genus Tsukamurella; species Tsukamurella soli. The sequence goes on along the minus strand of NZ_BAABFR010000050.1, from coordinate 1,091 downwards.
CGGGAAGGTCGAACGGTGCGCGGTTGGTCTCGCCGACCATCGACACCAGGTACACGGCGAACGACGGCAGCAGGAGGAAGACGTACCAGGTGCCGTGTTGCGCGGCGACGATGCCCGATGTGGACATGGTGCGGGCGTACAAGAACACCGCCGCGAACGACAGTCCCATCGCCACCTCGTAGCTGATCACCTGCGCGGTGGAGCGCAGGCCGCCGAGCAGCGGGTACGTGGAGCCGGACGACCAGCCGGCCAGCACGATGCCGTACACCCCGATGCTGGTGACCGCGAGCACGTACAGCACCGCCACAGGGAAGTCGGTGAGCTGCAACGGGGTCCGTGTGCCGAACACCGACACCGTCGGCCCGAAGGGGATCACCGCGAAGGCCATGAATGCGGGGATGGTCGCGATGATCGGCGCCAACAGGAACACCGGCTTGTCGACGCCCAGCGGCGTGATGCCCTCCTTCAGCGCGAGCTTGATGCCGTCGGCGAGCGACTGCAGCATCCCGAACGGCCCGACCCGGTTGGGGCCGAGCCGACCCTGCATGCGTGCCATCACCTTCCGCTCGGCGAGGATCGCGACGAGCACCGTGGCCACCAGGAACGCGAACACCGCGATCGCCTTGACCACGACCAGCCAGATCGGGTCCCGGCCGAAGCCGGACAGGTCGGCCGGCGGGTGGCCGCCGAGCGCGGGGTGCAGGGCGGGTGCGGCGATCACGGGTACCCCCAGGCAGATACGGAGACGATGTCCCCGGCACGCGCCGCGAGGCTCTCGTAGACGCGGCTGTCGGGGGAGTTCTGCGGCAGCCAGACCACACGATCCGGCATGTCCGTCACGGCGAGGCGCAGCGTGATCGCCCCGGCGGGGGTGGCGACGGTGACGAGGCTCCCGTCGACCGCGCGGACCTCGTGCGCCGTTGCCGCCGACAGTCGGACGACCGGTTGCCGGGCGGTGCCGGCGAGGTCCGGCTCGCCGTCCTGGCCGCGGCCGAGGTCGAGCAGCTGACGCCAGGTCGCCAGACGTGCCTCGCCCGGTGCGGGTTCGGGGCCGGGGGACGGGAGCGCCGCGGCGCGCCGGGACGTGGGGA
>NZ_BAABFR010000049.1:0-35254 GCF_039541155.1 Tsukamurella soli | reverse complement strand
GGCGCTGCTCGCCGCCGCGCCGCCGGACGTGCTGCAGCGTGTGCTCGCGGGCGGGTTGGCGCCGGTGGGGCCGCGGACGATCACCGCGCCCGGCACCCTGGCGGCACACCTGCGCCGGATCGCGGCGAGCGGGATCTCGTACGAGCACGAGGAGTCCGCGGCCGGGGTCGCGTGCGTCGCGTGCGTCATCGCGCCCGACGGTGGCGAGCCCGTCGGTGCCGTCTCGGCGACGGGATGGATCGGGAAGGTCGACATCCGGCGCGTCGGCCCGGCCGTCCGCACCACGGCACTGACCATCGCCCGCGAACTCACCGCGACAGAGAATTCGTGAGAGATCTGCGACGCGGACCTTTGTGCTCGTAGTGCGACGATCCGGGCCCGCCAGAGCGCAGTTCGGGCGAGAAGGTCTACCGCTTCTTCAATGCCGTTCGGCTACGAGCTGCTCGGCGAGGTCCGTGAGTATGTCGATGACCGCCGCGACGGATGGACGAGCGACCGCGCCCGCACGCGTGACTGCTTCCACGCGGCGGGCGACCTCGACACCGTCGACGGGCTTGCGAACCAGCGTGCCGGACGTGGTGGTGTACCGGGGAAGCAGCGCGACTCCCACACCCGCCAGCACCAGTTCTTCGACGACGCGGAAGTCGTTGATGCGTTGGATGATTCGCGGGCTGATACCGGTCTGAACGGCGAGCGACCGCAGGACGTCGTCGACCATGTGGCCGATGCCGACGCTGATCCACGGGCAGTGTGCCAGTTCGTGTAGGGCGATGTGTTCGGAGTCGGCAAGGTGATGATCGGGCCTGAGCACGATCTCCAGGGTCTCGCGGAACAGTAGCGTGGCGTCGATGCGGGGACTCCAGTCGGACGCGTCCCGCTCGTCACGATCCACGACGACGACGTCGTAGTCGGCGAGCAGCGCCAGAGCGTCGGCGGCCGGCTGATCGATGTCTCGACCGATGACCTGGACGTCGATCGCTGCTGCTTCGGTGATGAGTCCCGGCAGCAGTAACACTGCGGCCGAGGGAACCATGGCGACGCGCACCGTCCCGCGTGGTGTGGTCCGAAGGACGTCCATATCCGCGCGAGCCCTGTCCAGGGCGGCCAGTACCTCGTCTGCCCGGGCGACGAGAACCTTGCCGGCCTCGGTGAGCCGAAGGCGGCGACCGTCGGGCTCGAGGAGTTCGAGCCCGACCTCGCGCTGCAATCGCTTGAGCTGCTGCGACACCGCCGAGGACGTCAACGACATCGCCTCGGCCGCGGCGTGCACCGTGCCGCGATCGGCCAGCTCACGGAGCATTCGCAGCCGCTCCACATCCATGAAGCAAGTGTAATCAGTTGCTTCAGAAGGTGTTGCTTGTATGAACGGACGGCTCCGGTCAGTCTGGACCCGTGGCACGAGCACGCAGCTGGTTGTCCGTGACGACGGTCGGCCTGGCCGTCTTCGTCGTCACGACCACCGAGATGGAGCCGATGGGACTACTGCCGTCGATCGCGCACGACCTCGGCGTCTCCGAGGGCCGGGTAGGGCTGAGTGTGACCCTCTACGGAATCGTGGCCGGACTACTGGCGCCCGTCGTCACGGTGGTCACCGGTCGTGTGGACCGACGGACCCTCCTGGTGTCGATCCTCGTGGTCTCCGCCGCAGGCAATGCCCTCTCCGCGGTCGCCCAGAACTTCGTCACCTTCATGGTCTCGCGGTTCGTGTCCGGTCTGATCCACGGGCTGCTGTGGGCCATCGTCGCGAGTGTCGCCGTTCGGCTGGTGCCTCGCCGGAACGCGGTTCGGGCGACAGCGGAGGTGTTCTCGGGGATCTCCGCCGCCCTGGTCCTCGGGGTACCGGTCGGCGCGTTCATCGGCAGCGTCGTCGGTTGGCGCTGGGTGTTCGCGCTCCTGTCGTCGGTCTGTGCGCTGGTACTCGTCCTCGTGGTGGCGTTGCTCCCCGCGCTGCCGTCCGCGGGTGCCTTCGAGTTCTCCGACCTCCGACCACTGGTGCGGTCGTCGGTGGTTCGCGGCGTCCTGCTCATCACCGCGACCGTCGTGGTCGGCAACTATGCCGCGTACACGTATGTCGCACCGTTGCTTCTGGAACGCGGGATCGGCGCGGGCCTCGTCGGATGCTTCCTCCTGTGTTACGGCGTCTCGGGCCTCGTCGGGAACCTCGCGGCGGGCGTGCTGCTCTCGCGATCGCGATCCATGCGGCCTGTGTTGATCGGTCTGACGACCACCCTCACCGCCGCGCTCCTGCTGATCGGCGTCGCACACTCGTCGTCGTCGCTGGCTGTGCTCCTCGCCGTCTGGGGTCTGTCCTACGCTGCGCTACCCGTGGCACTGCAGACGATGGTCCTGCGAGCGACCGAGAACGGGTCCGGGGAAGCAACGACATCGATCTACGTCCTGGTGTTCAACTGCTCCATCGCCGCCGGTGCGTCGGTGGGCGGTGTCGCCGTCGGTGCGGTCGGGCCCAGCGCGGCCGTGTCGACCGGAGTGCTGTTCTGCGCGATCGGTGTCGTTGCGGTCGGCTGCAGCCGCGGACCCGAGGTGAGGCTCTCGGCCGCCGTCCGCCTGGATCGAGAGGTAGGCGAGCGCTGAGCGGTCGTGCCCGATCAGCCCGCGACGAGCAGCGCCGCGCCGACTGCGCCGGCGTAGGCGTCACTGTCCGAGACGAGTAGCTCGGGCATGGGGAAGCAGTCCACCACGCGGCCCAGGCCGTCCCGGACGGCGGGGAGGAACGCGGAGGCGTACCGCGCGCCCCCGCCGCCGAGGACCACGCACTCGCAGCGATGCACGGTCAGCAGGTCGGCCAGCCCGGCCGCCACGTGCGATCCGAAGTCCTCGAACAACTCCCGAGCCGCGTGGTCGCCGGCCGCGGAGCGGTCGACCACCGCATCGATCGCCGCCGCGCCGGCGGTCCCCGGGACCAGGCGTTCCGCGGAACGCTGCAACGCCGAGCGGGCGGCGACCTGTTCCCAGCAGGCGGTTCGCCCGCAGTAGCACGGCGCGCCGCCGTCGACGGTGAGGTGGCCGGCCTCCGGGTGCACACCGTCGGCGCCGCGCCAGGGCGCGTGGTCTCGGACCACGCACGTTCCGACCCCCGTGCCCAGCGTCACCACGAGCGCCGACCCTCGTCCGGCCGCGACGCCGCGCCGCGTGTCGTACAGCGCCGCCGTGACGGCGTCGTTGTCGATCGCCACGGTCTGCGCCCCGAGCCGCTGCTGCAGCCCGTCGAGCAGCGCGACCCCCGAGAAGCCCGGCAGCGTCGCGGGATTGCGGATCACGCCGTCGACGTCGATCGGTCCGCTCGCGCCGATACCGACCGAGAGCGGGCCGGGGCCGGTCTTCGTGAGCAGCGGCGCGGCGGCGGAGACGAGGAAGTCGACTGCACCGGTCCGTGTCCCGAAGCCGGTCGGGGTCGCACGGGATACCCGCGCGACGACCTCGTCGCCGTCCAGGACCACCACGCGGGGCCCCGTCCCGCCCAGATCGATCCCCACCGCCGGGCCGCGCCCCGTCATAGCGCCGTGGTCACCTTGCTGCCGAACGCGAACGCGCCCGGCACGACTCCGTTGGCGCGCGCGATCTGCACCGCGAACAGCTCGGCGGCGACGGTGCCGGTGGCGAAGCGTTCCAGCCCGCCCGCGCCCGGGGCGGCCACGGCGGCAGCACCGTCGGCCCAGACGCCACCCGGCTGCGCGTCCCCGACCAGCACCACGGTGGAGCCGGCGGCCTCGAGATCTCGCGACAGCGCGGTCAGCGACGGGTCGGGCTGGTCGGCGTAGGAGCCGAACAGCAGCACCGACAGGCCGGGCCCCGCCAGTTCTGCTGGGCCGTGCCGGAACTGGCCACCGATGAAGCCCTCGATCGCCACCTTGGCCGACTCCTTGACGATCAGACCGACGAGCAGCGCGGTGGCGGCCTGATCGCGATTGCCCACGGCCGCGATGCGCCGATCCGGCGCGGTGGTGATGCGGGCCGCCAGCCCTGCGACGTCGATGTCCGCGATCGATCGGGCCACGAAGTCGGCGACGGAGGCGATCTCGGCGCTCACGGTGCCCGCGTCGACGCCCGTGAAGGCCGCGGCGATGTGCCGATGCACGCCGAGGGTGTTCAGGTAGCTCTTGGTGCTCACGGTGGCCTCCGGCCCGCTGTGCAGCGGTAGACGGAGGTCGACGCCGGTCGCCAGCGGACTGGACTCGTCGTCGGCGACGCCGACGACGGTGACGCCCGTGCCGCGGACGCGCCCGAGGAGCTCGACGACCTCGCCGGATGCACCCGACTGTGAGGTCGCCACGAGCAGTGTGCCCGGGGTGAGTAGCTCCGGTGTGTCCAGCAGCTGTCCGGCATCGACCCACCACGCGGGTCGGCCCGCGGCGACCAGCGCGCGCCACGTCGGCAATCCCGCGAAATGCGAACTCCCCATCCCGGTGAGCACGATCCGCTCCCAGCTGCGGCCGGCCAGCGCCCGGAGCCCGTCCGGCGCACCCGCGGCCGCCAGGCGCCGCAGGGCATCGGGCTGCTCGGCGATGTCCAGCTCGAAGGGTGTCGTCTCGATGGTCATCTCTCTCCTTCTCTATCCGCCGGTGATGTCGCTGATGGCGACGTCGGCGAGCTGTGCGGCGATGTTGGCGCCGATCATGGCGGTGGGTAGGTTGATGTTGCCGCGGGTGATGGCGGGCATGATCGATGCGTCCGCGACGTACAGGCCCGAGACACCGTGCACGGCACCGTCATCGCCGACCACGGCGGTGGGGTCGGTCGGCGGGCCCAACTTGCAGGTGCCCGCCGGGTGGCAGTAGTTGACGATATCGTCGAGCGGGTCGCCGGATCCGCTGACCACCCGCTCGCCGAGTACCTCGGCGAGGCCGGGCTGCGCGCACATCCGCTCGAGCAGCGCGAGGGCTTCGCGCAGGACGATCCGGTCCTCTTCGGCAGTGCCGTAGCGGTGTTCGATGACGGGGGTGACCACGTCGCGGTCCGGGCCCAGGGTCACCGTGCCCTCCGACTTGGCCCGCATGGCGCCGCCGTAGAGCGAGACGGGCGGCAGACCCGGGTGCCCGCTGTTGGCACCGGCCACCATGAAGACGTGGATGTCGTACGGGCCGCCGTCGCACACGCTGGATCGCGCCCGGCCGACGGTCTGCTCGTCCGGATCCCAGTCCATCGCGGCGATCTCGTCGAGTAGCCCTGCGCGTCCGGCGAAGTCGAGCTGTACGCACTCGTGGTCGAGCAGATGGCGGCCGACGCCGGGTAGGTCTACCACGACCTCGATGCCGAGGGCGGCGAGTTCGTCGGCGGGGCCGATCCCGGACGCCAGCAACAGTGCGGGGGAGTGGTAGGCGCCTGCCGCGACCACCACGCGGCCTGCCGCGACGTAGGACTGCTCGCCGCCACGGGTCACCCACACGCCCTGGGCGACGCCGTCACGCACGTCGATCCGGTCCACCGGGGACTCGCCGGCGATCATCGATCGGTCGCGCACAGCGTCCAGGAATGCGAACGCACTGTTCCACCGGACACCGATCCGCCGGCCGCTTCCGTCGACGGTGTCGACGATGTTGACCGGCATCGGCCCGATGCCCTCGGCCGCTTCCAGCGTGTCGAGATCGTCGGCGAACGGCAGTCCCGCCGCCACCCCCGCCTCGACGAACGCACGTTGCGGTGGCGTCAGTTCGTCCATGGTGTAGCGCCGGACGCGGAAGCGGTTGTGCACCCATTCCAGCAGCGGCGCAACCCTGTTCGCGGCCCACGACGGGTTGCCCTGCGCGGCCCACTCGTCGTAGTCGTAGCGGGCGGACACCGAGGCGGTGCATCCGTTGTGCGCCGAACAGCCGCCCAGGATCCGTGCACGCGGCAGGTCCAGCACACCCGCGCCGGATGTGCGGGTGGTCGTGAGGTCGTAGTCGTGGGACAGCGGGATCGACTTGGCCGACAACATGTCGGCGGGCCAGCCACCGTCGGCGTACGGCCCGTGGTCCGGGCCGGCCTCGAGCAGTAGGATGGATTCGTCGGTATGCGTTGCCAGTACGCCGGTGAAGGCGGCGCCGCCGGTGCCGCCGCCGATGACGACAGTGTCGACCTGCTCGGGCAGCGGGCTGTAGGTATTGCTCATGATCTCTTTCGGAAAGGTCTATGCGATAAGGAGTTCCGCGCCGGCGACGGTGAACTCGTCGCGCCGCCGGGCGTCGACGGACTCGTCCGTCACGATGAGGGCCACGTCGTCGAGCCCGCAGATCCGGGCGAACGCCTCCTGACCGAACTTGGAGCCGTCGACGGCGACGACGGTGCGCCGCGAGTTGGCGAGGCCGGCACGTTTGACCGCGGCGTCGTCGATGTTCCACTCGGTGAATCCCACGCTCGCGGCCACCGCGGACGCCGTCATCACGAACAGATCGAAGCGGTAGGCCGCGAGGGCGGCCTCGGCCTGAGAGCCGACGAACGAGGCCTCGCCCGCGCGGACCAGCCCGCCCGGGGTGAGCACGCGGGTCGCAGAGTCGGCCGCGAGGACCTCTGCCACCCGCAGATTCAGTGCGCAGACGGTGATGTTGCGGCCGACCAGTTCCTCGGCGACGGCCATGCCGGTAGTACCACCGTCGAGGATCAGCGTCTGGCCGTCGAGGACCTGCTGGGCGACGGCGATCGCGATGCGCCGCTTGGCCTCGCTGTTGGTTCGGGACCGGAGAGCGAACGGGGGTTCGAAGCTGCCGCTCGCGGCGGGGGCAGCGCCCCCGTGTGTGCGCACCACGAGCCCGGCGGAGGCGAGTTGGTTGAGATCGCGACGCACCGTCATCTCGGAGACGCCGTATCGCACGCTCAGCTCAGTGATCGCCACCTCGCCGCGCCTGCTCAGCTGCGCCAGGATGTCCTGCTGGCGGGTGTCGGCGTTCATGGTGCTCTCCTCGGTGTGGTCGGTCGCGGTGCTCACTCGATGTCCGGTAGTTCCCCGGCACGGCTCATCCAGTCTCGTCTGCCCGGGCGCAGATTGCGGAGGACCAGCACGCCGGCGCCGGCCAGCACGTAGGCGAGTGCGATGAAGGGCGCCAGCGTGACCGGCATGGCGGGCAGCGGCACGATGCTGTTATACGCGATCAGCAACAGTGCCAGCGTGGAGACGATCGGGGCCACGACATACGCCCACACGTTGAACTCCTCCGGGTGGCGGCGGCGGAAGTACAGGTAGGCGGCGATGTTCATGAGGATGAAGATGGGGATGTACACGAAGGTGCCGGTGGTGCCGAGGACGTTGAACAGGTTGTACGGGCCCAGCGGGAGGCCGGCGGCGAGGCAGATCACCGCGGCGACGGCCGACTGCAGGTAGACCGCTACGACCGGCGTGCCGTGCCGCTTCTGCACACGGGCGAGTACCGCGGGCAGGGCGCCGGTGCGCGCGATGCCGTACAGGGTGCGGGTCGCGCTGGTGGTGCAGGCGACGCACACGCCGAGCCCGGAGTTGACGAGTGCGATCAGCACGATGATCGAGGCACCGTCGAACAGCCGGTCGGCGAGGACGAAGGCTGGGGCCGTGGGGGACGATGCGAGGGCGGCGAGGTTCGATGTGCCCCAGGCGAGCTGCAGACCCCACGCGGTGATCACGTAGAACAGGCCGATCAGCGCGAGCGAACCGATGATGGCGCGCGGGACGATCCGTTTGGGGTCGCGAGACTCCTCGCCGACCGCCGCGGCACTCTCGAATCCGGTGAACGCGAAGATCGACAGGACGATCGCGAGGAAGAAGCCCGAGCCGTGCGTGATGTTGGCGGGGTCGAAGCCGCTCACGTTGACGCCGCCGGGACCGGGGTGGAAGAGGCCGGACAGCGCGAGCGCCAGGCCGACGCACATCTCGAAGCACGTCATGACCACCAGGAACTTCATGGAGATGACGATGCCGCGGTAGGCACAGGCGAAGCACACGGCGAGGATCGCGAGGGAGTAGACCCACCAGGGCACCGGGAAGCCGTACTTGCCGTCCAACTCGTCGTGCAGCACGGCGCCGGTGAAGGCCGCGAGTGAGGCGGGCACGATCGTGACCATGACGGCGTACAGCCACCCGGTCATGAAGCCGGCCTTGGGCCCGATGCCGGCGGAGACGTAGGTGTAGAAGCCGCCCGCCGAGGGCAGATGGCGCGCGAGACCGAGCATCGGGACCGCGATCACGAGGCATACGAGGAACGCCACGAGGTAGGTGAGCGGTGCGGTGACGCCGGTCTGCGAGGTGGCGAAGGCGATCGTGTAGAAGATGCCGAGCGTCGGCGAGATCTGTGCGATCGACTGCATCAGGGTGCCGCCCAGACCGATGGAGCCGGTTCGGAGGCCGCTGGACGGGGCGTGGGTCACGCCGTCGCTGTGCACGGTGGACATGGGGATTCTCCTGGAAGCCGATGGTGACCAGGCCTTTCTAACACCTGGGGTGTTAACTCTGACACAAAAAAGTGTTCATGTACACACTGGATGTGAGATTTCTTGTTGCGTTCACGTGTCGGCGCGTGACGATCGAGTGACGCGACGGTGCTGACCCGACGAGGTGCGAGCGCGGCTGTGCGCGTGGCGCGCCGCCGTTGTCTGAGAATCTCCGTGCATGTGCAACAGGCCTGTCGCCTGCGGATATGCGGCAGTCCACATCGGAGTCGGATATCTTCCGGCCCGATCGCACAGGCTCACCTTAGGTCGGTTAGGCTGCCCTCATGAAAATCGGATCGAAGCTTGCCGCCGCTGCCGCCTGCGTCGCCGTCGCCGGGGCTCTCGCCAGTGCCCCCGCGTCCGCCGCGCCGGCCACGGGACCGATCAGGGAGGTGATCATCGTTCCCGGTCAGACGTTCGGGGCACTGCCGTACCAGCCGCTCAAGTTCGGCCTGGAGCAGGCGGGTTACCACGTCGACGTGCTGACCACCGACGGCACCGACCTTCCCGCCGACGCCCGCGTCATCGCCGGTGCGGTGGACGCCGCCCGCAAGGCCGACCCCAGGGGCGGGATCGCGATCGTCGGCCACAGCGTCGGCGGGCTCTCGGCGCGCTACTACCTCAAGGACCTCGGTGGCGCGAGCAAGGTGAACGAGTACATCGCGATCGGCACCCCGCAGTACGGCAATCCGGCCGGCTGCGGGCAGTCCGGCACCGCGCACGATGTGTGCGACACCTCGGCGTTCATCAAGAACCTGAACTCGGGCGTGAACACCGTGGGACCCACCAGGTACTTCTCGATCCGCAGTGCCAAGGAGTGGGTCGACGGTCGGCTCACCGGCAACCAGTGCCGCATGACGCCGATCCCCACGGTGACCGGTAACGGCGAGTACGACCACATCATCGAGCCGCTGGATCCCCGTGTGCTGCAGCAGATCAAGGAGGCGCTCGCGGGGCGCTGCGACGGCACCCAGGCCAGCACGCCCGCCGGTTCCATCAACGTGAAGCAGACGTTGTACCCGGGCGGCAAGTAACCGCTCGACGAGAAGGGTTGGAAGCCGGCAGCTTCCAACCCTTCTCATCTCACCAGTCCGTCATCGTCCCGTCGCGGCGGCGAGCGATCGGCAGATACGCCTGCTCGTATGGGAACCGGGCGGCGGCCTCCTCGTCGACGGTGACGCCCAGCCCCGGCTCGTCTCCGGGATGCAGGTATCCGTCGCGGAAGGTGAAGCTGGACCGGAACACCTCGCTGACGAGCGGGTCGTAGCCCATGTACTCCTGGATGGCGAAGTTCGTCGTGGACAGCCCCACGTGGAGCGACGCGGAGAGGCTGATCGGCGAGACGTCGGACGGCCCGTGGGGCGCGCCCTTCACCTGGAACACCTCGGCCAGGTTGAGGATCTTGCGGATGTGCGAGATGCCGCCCGCGTGGACCACGGCGGTGCGGATGTAGTCGATCAGCCGCTCGGTGATCAGCTGCTGGCAGTCCCACACGGTGTTGAACACCTCGCCGATGGCGAGTGGGACGCTGGTCTGGGCCCTCACCTGGCGGAGCAGCTGCTGGTTCTCGGCCGGCGTCACGTCTTCGAGCCAGAACAGGTTCACGGGCTCGACCGCCTTGCCCAGCTGGACGGCCTCGGTCGGCGTGAGTCGGTGGTGCACGTCGTGCAGCAGATCGATGTCGGGGCCGACGTGTTCGCGGATCGCGCGCAGCATCTGGGGCGCGTGCCGGAGATACGCTCCGGTGTCCCACGTCTCCTCGGCGGGACCGCTGCCCCGGCCGGCGGGCTCGTAGGCCTGGGCGCCCCTGGTGACGCCGTACACCCGGTTCAGGCCGGGCACACCCGACTGCACCCGCACCGCGCGGAAGCCTCGGGCGAGCACGTGATCGACGGACTCGCACAGCGCCGGCAGGTCCCAACCCGTGGCGTGCGTATAGGTGAGGATCTGCTCGCGCACGGCGCCGCCGAGCAGTTGATACACGGGTACCCCCAGCGCCTTGCCCTTGATGTCCCACAGGGCGGTGTCGACCGCGCCGATCGCGGCCATGGTCACGGGGCCGCGACGCCAGTAGACGCCCCGGTAGAAGAGCTGCCAGACATCCTCGATCCGGTCCGCATCCCGGCCGACGAGGGCCGGCGCCAGGTGATCTCGGAGATAGCTCGCAACGGACAACTCCCGCCCGTTGAGGGTCGCGTCGCCCCAGCCGACCAATCCATCGGCCGTCGTCACCTTCACGGTGACGTAGTTGCGGCTCGGACTGGTGACGATGACGTCCGCGGAAACGATCGTATTGGACATGGCGTTCACATTCTTCTCGGTCGAGCGGTCGGTCTGCGCCCGGCAGGGCACGTCACGCCGCAGTTCGTGGGGGAGCAGTGGAAGCGCGCACGATCAGCTGGGAGTCCAGCCGAACGGCGCTCTCGGACGGGGACTTCCCGTCGATCCGGCTGAGCAGGAGGTCGACCGCCAGCGTGCCCGACTGGGTGATCGCGACGCGGACGGAGGTGAGGGGGGGATCCGACTCGGCAGCGATTTCGAGGTCGTCGATGCCGATGACGCTGAGATCCTCGGGGCAGTGCCGGCCCAAGCCGAGCGCGCCGGCCCGTACGCCGAGGGCCACGAGGTCGTTGTAGGCGAGTACCGCGGTCGCTCTGCTGGCGAGCACGGGCGCCGCGGCCGCGCGGCCGCCGCTCACCGCAGCGGCCTGACTACCGACCGCTGTGAACTCGATGTCCCATCGCGCGCAGTTCGTCGCCACGGCCTCTTGTCGGTTGCGGTCCGCCCACGAACCGGCGGGGCCGGGCACATAGACGATGTGGCGGTGGCCGAGCGCGTGCAGGTGCTCGACGGCCTGCGCGATCCCGTCGGTCGCATCGAGCAGGACACCGGCCGCGCCGTCCGTCTGCCCGTTGATCACCACCATGGCTGTCCGCGCCGCGGTCGGGGCGATCTGTTCGGCCGGGAGGCGCGGCGACACGAGGATGATCCCGCTCGCCGATCCCGCGAGCCGCTCGAGTGCCTCGCGTTCACGGCCCGGTTCCTCGTTGGTGCTGACCAGGGCCAACTGGTGGCGCCCGTGCCAGGCCTGATCGTGGATGGACTTCAGCAACGAGGCGAAGACGGGGTTCGCCACGTCGGGCACGACGACACCGATGGTCCGAGTCGCGGGGAGCGACGGCGACTCGTACCCCAGCTCCGCTGCTGCGGCGACGACGCGTTGCCGTGTCGCGACGGCCAGCCGATCAGGGTCGCTGAAGGCGCGCGACGCGGTCGCCAGGGATACCGATGCTCGGCGGGCAACGTCGGTGAGTGTCGCGGGCACGGGGACTCCTCGGGGTCGGGCGATGGCGTGTGTCACATTGTGCAATATTGCGCAATCCGATTGTGAGAGATAGGTGGTCCATATATCCGATGGCTGGGAGACCCGACCTAGGCGGGCAGTCGGGGGTCGGAAGTGCTCGCCGAGCCATCCCGGGCCGGCGCCGGAATCTGCTCGATCTGCCCGAGCGGCCCCAGGATCGCGTAGATGCCGACCAGCAGTACCACCGCGATGATCAGGAAGTCGAGCGCGAACGAACCGGTGGCTGTGAGGATGAATCCGGTGACGATGGGACTGACCAGGGCAGCGATCATCCCCGTCATGTTCATGATGCCGCTGACGGTGCCGACCCGGCCGATGGGCGCGATGATCGACGGAATCGCCCAGAACACCGGCGCGGTGATGCACACACCCATCACGGCGACGGAGATCCATGTGATCGCGACGGCCGGACTGTGTGTGCTGCCCGCCCCGACGACAGCCACGCCCATCAGCAGACCGATGACGATCATCCACTTGCGAACGCGGGAACTATCGAAGCCTCGGCGGATCAGGATGTCGACCAGGAGGCCGCCGATCAGGAGGTCGCCCAGCGACCCGAAGGTCCACGGGATCGCGGTGAACAACCCCGACTTCAGGATCTTCATGCCCGTCGCGTGCACGAAGTAGTCGGGTAGCCACGTCAGGAACACGAAGATCGCATAGTTGTACGCGAAGCAGCCGATCGCCAGCCCCCAGACCTTCCGCTGCCGCAGCAGGAATCCCAGGCCCTCGCCGGGCACCGGCAGGCCGACCGATTGGGCTCCGTTGTCCTGGATGTACTCCAGCTCCGCCTTCGAGAGTCGGGGTTGGTCCTCGGGATCCCGGTAGATGATCCAGAACCAGATCGCGAACACGAGGCTGATCCCTGCCGTCCACACGAACGCCCAGCGCCAGCCCCATTCCGAGATCACCAACGCGCACAACGGAACACCGATCACGTTCGAGACCTTCGAGCCCGACTCGAAGAGCGATGTCGCGAACCCGCGCTCACGGAAGGGGAACCAGTAGCCCGTGGCCTTCGAGGCTGCGGGAACGATCGGTCCTTCGGTCAGACCGAGGAACACGCGAACGAGGATCAAGGGCCCGAGCCCGCTGAGCACGGCGGTCAGGAGGGTCGGAATCGCCCACAGGAAGGAGCCCACGCGAACGAGCCACTTGACGCCCATCCTGTCCAACAGCAGGCCGGCGGGCAACTGGAACACCAGGTACGTCCAGGTGAACGCAGACGCCAGGATCCCGAACGTGGACTCGCTGAGATGCAGTTCCTTCATCATCGCCGGACCTGCGGTCGAGAGGTTCACTCTGTCCAGATAGTTGACCAGAACCATGCAGAAGAAGGTCCCCCCGATGACGTATCGGAATCGGCCGACTCTGGCGGTCTCATTCGCGTGCGTCTCATTCATCTCGCTCATATCCGTATCTCTCGAAGAGGGCGTCCGGCCCCTACCGGCCGAGCCAGCCGCCGTCGACGGCCAGCAGATGTCCCTGGACGTACGCGGCGGCATCCGACGCGAGGAAGACGGCCGGGCCCTTGAAGTCGTCCGGGGAGCCCCAGCGACCCGCCGGGATGCGCACGCCGATCTGCTCGCTGCGGGTCGCGTCCGCTATCAGCGCCTCGTTCATGTCGGTGTCGATGTAGCCCGGGACCAGCGCGTTGACGTTCACGCCGAGGCTGGACCACTCGTTGGCGAGCGCCTTGGTGAGCTGCGCGATCCCGCCCTTCGCAGCGGCGTAGGCGGGCACGGTGTATCCGCCTTGGAACGAGGCCACCGACGCGATCATGATGATCTTCCCGTATCCCTGTTCCACCATGTGGCGCCCGGCGGCCTGGCACAGCAACCACACGCTCTTGAGGTTCACCTGCATGACGCGGTCCCAGTCCGCCTCGGCGAAGTCGACCGACGGACTGCGGTGCTGGATCCCGGCGCACGGGACGAGGATGTCCAGGCCGCCGAGCCGGTGGATCGTCTCGGGCACGCAGGCGCGTACCTGCGCGTTGTCCAGTACGTCACACGGGATCACTTCGCACCTACGTCCCAAGGCGAGGATCTCCTCCCGCAGTGACGTATCGCCGGACGCGCGCTGCAGCAGCGCGACGTCGGCTCCCGCTTCGGCGAGTCCGAGCGCGATCGCGCGGCCGATGCCCCGCGTGGCACCGGTCACCGCCGCCACCTTGCCTGCGAGGTCGAATGCGTGCGTCATGGGGATCTCCTGTCCTCGATGTGCTCCGCATCACTATGCAAGCCTTGTGCAAGAATTGTCAACTGGTTGCATCGGGACTCGGGGCGGGTCTACCATCACTCGGGTGAGACGGGGATCACCTCGTTTCGGCGGCGCGGAAGACCTCGTGGCCGCCTCCCTGGACAGCCCGAAGGACGAATCGATGACCGTCACCCCCTCCGTCGCCCGGCCGGCACCGTCGGCGCTGCTACTGGCAGGCCGAGTGGTCGCCGTGATGCGCGCGGGGCACGCACGGGAATACGCGCCGGTGATCGACGCGCTGGTGGCAGGCGGCGTCGCCTCGATCGAGCTGACGCTGAGCACCGAGGGCGTGTTCGACCTGCTGCCGCGCCTGGTGGAGGACTTCGGGGACACGGCCGAGATCGGGGTGGGAACGATCACCGCCACCGACGAGGCCGAGACCGCGCTCGACCAGGGGGCCGCGTTCCTGGTCACCCCCACCATGCAGCCCGAGGTCATCGCCGCCGCCGTCCGCCGTGGTGTCCCGGTGTTCCCCGGCGGGTTGACGCCGACCGAGCTGCTGACCGGCTGGCAGTGCGGTGCCACCGCGGTGAAGCTGTTCCCGGCGTCCACAGTGGGGCCGGGGTACATCGGCCAGCTGCGTGGACCGTTCCCCGCGCTGCAGGTGGTGCCCAGCGGAGGCGTCGGAATCGACGACGCACCCGCCTGGATCGCCGCCGGCGCAGTCGCGGTCAGCCTCGGCGGCCCGCTGCTTCGCGACGCGTTCTCCGGGGGCAGCCCGGCCGCGCTGACCGAGCGTGCGAAGCGCGTGAGTTCGCTGGTGGCCGAGGCGGCGGACGCATGACCGCAGCCGCCTCGGGGCGCAGCGACTGGCCGGAGGTGGTCACCGTCGGCGAGACGATGGCGCTGATCCGGGCAGACGAGGTGGGCCCGCTCGCGCAGGTCTCCGCCGCGAGGTTCGGAATGGGCGGCGCGGAGTCGAATTTCGCCGTCGCGCTTCGCAGGTTGGGCGTATCGGTGGCATGGGTCGGGCGCCTGGGCGCAGACAGCCTCGGCGACAAGATCCTGCGGGAGTTGGCCGCCGAGGGGATCGAGGCGGTGGCCACCCGCGATCCCGTCAAGCCGACCGGCCTGATGATCAAGGAGCGACGCACAGCGCATAACCAGCGCATCTGGTACTACCGGGACGGGAACGCGGGTTCCCGTCTGGAGCGGGCGGACGTTCCGGAGCAGCACGTGGCGCACGCCCGCCTGCTGCACGTCACGGGTATCTCCCTGGGGCTCTCCGACTCCGCGTCCGCGGCCGCGCAGCACGCCGTCGACATCGCACGGGACAACGGCACGCAGGTGTCGTTCGACCTGAACTACCGGAGTGCACTGTGGTCGCCGGACGTCGCGGGCGAGGCGTTCCGCGAGCTGGTGCGGCGCGCTGACCTGGTGTTCGCCGGTGATGAGGAGGCCGCGATGGCGGTGGGTCCCGCGGACGATCCGGTCGACCTCGCCGTGCGGCTCTGCGAGTTCGGCCCCAGCGCGGCGATCGTCAAGCTCGGGGCCGAAGGCTGCGTCGCTCGGATCGACGGCCGGACCTACCGTCGCCGCGCTGTGCCGGTCCAGCCCGTGGACACCGTCGGGGCCGGCGACGGCTTCGTCGCCGGGTACGTCGCCGAGCATCTCGCGGGGGCCGATGTCGAGAGCCGCCTGCAGACCGCCGTGACCGTGGGAGCGTTCGCGTGCCTCGTGCCCGGCGACTGGGAGGGCATGCCACGCCGGAACGAGCTCGGGCTACTGGCCGCCGCGGAGCCGGTGAGCCGCTGACCCGGAGGCCCAGTACTCGCCGGACGGGTAGGCGTACCGGGCGACGCTCGCGTCGTGCATCCGGGCGCCGTACCCCGGCCGATCGGGCAGCGTGTAGGCGCCCGCCGCGATGACGCACGGGTCGACGAAGTGCTCGTGGAGATGGTCGATGTACTCGGTGACGCGGTTCTCCAGCGAACCCGACACGGCCACGTAGTCGAAGATCGACAGGTGCTGCACCATCTCGCACAGCCCGGTTCCGCCGGCGTGCGGGCACACCGGGACGCCGAACTTCTTCGCCATCAGGTAGATCGGGATGATCTCGTTGGGGCCGGCCAGGCGCGCTGCGTCGATCTGGCAGTAGTCGATCGCACGGGCTTGGAACAGCTGCTTGAACAGCACCCGGTTCATGCCGTGCTCGCCGGTCGCCACGCCGATCGGAGCCACCGCGGCGCGGATCGCCGCGTGCCCGAGGACGTCGTCGGGACTGGTTGGCTCCTCGATCCACAGCAGGTCGAATTCGGCGAGCGCCCGCACCCACTCGATGGCCTGCGGAACGTCCCACACCTGGTTGGCGTCGATCATCAGGCGGGTGTCGTCTCCGATGGCCTCCCGGGCGATTCGTAGGCGGCGCACATCGTCTTCGAGTCGGGCTCCCACCTTGAGCTTGACGTGCCGGTAGCCGTCGGCGACGGCCTCGGCGCACAGCCTGCGCAGCTTCTCGTCGGAGTACCCCAGCCAGCCGGCGCTGGTGGTGTAACACGGGTAGCCGCTCTCGGCCAGGTCGGCGATGCGGGCCTTGCGGGTGGGCACCGTCTCGGCGAGCATGGCGACCGCCTCGTCACGGGTCAGCACGTCGGACAGGTAGCGCAGGTCGCAGACGTCGGCGAGCTCCTCAGGCGTCATGTCGACCAACAGCCGCCACACCGGTTTCCCCGCCACCCGCGCCGCCAGATCCCATACCGCGTTCATCACCGCCGCGAGTGCAAGGTTCTCGACACCCTTCTCCGGGCCGAGCCAGCGCAGCTGCGAGTCGGACTTGAGCAGCCGGTAGATACCGCCGAGGTCGCCGACGACGGACTCGACGCTCCGACCGACGAGCGGCGACCCGCGCAGCTTCGCCGCGAGGACGCACACGTCGTTGCCCCGGCCGATGGTGAACGTGAGCCCGTACCCCGCCGCCCCCGGATCATCGGTCCGGATCACGACGTAGGTCGCCGAGTGATCGCCGTCCTTGTTCATCGCGTCCGAACCGTCCTGGTTCAGCGATGTCGGGAAGCGGACGTCGATCGCGTCGACGCCGATGATGGTCGGCATGGCTATATCTCCAGTCCCGCCAGCACCTCGGGATTGAGGATGTTGCGTGGGCGTCGGCCGGCGAGGACGTCGGCGACGTTCTCGAGGGTCCGGTACTTCAATTCCCCGTACGACTCCTCGCTGTACCAGGCGATGTGCGGGGTGAGGATCACGTTGTCGAGCCGGGCGATCGGGTGGTCGGCGGGCACGGGGTCTTCTTCCAGGACGTCGAGGCCCGCGGCCTTCAGACCGCCGGTGGTGAGTGCGGCGACGAGCGCGGCGGTGTCGACGACGCCACCCCGGCACGTGTTCACCAGTACCGCCGTCGGTTTCATCGCCGCGAGGGCGTCCGCATCGATCAGGTGGTGGGTGTCGGGGCCGAGGGGCACGTGCAGTGACAGGACGTCGGAGCGGCGTAGCACGTCGTCGAAGGACACCACCTCGAACCCCTCGGATGTTCTCGTCCCGGGCACCTGACACGGGTCGCAGCCGATCACGGTGAAACCCAGCACCGCGGCCTTCCTTCCCGCCGCTCGACCGATGAGCCCCAGGCCCACGATGCCGAAGACCCGGGTGGCGAACCGGTGCAGGGGCTTCGCGGGAACCTGGTCGTGGGACCCGGCGCGGATCCCGCGATCGAGCTCGATCAGCCCCCGGGACAGCGCGAGTGCGAGAGCCAGAGCGTGGTCGCTGACGTCCTCGGTGCCGTAGTCGGGGACATTGCTCACCGCCACGCCGCGCGCGGTGGCGGCAGCCACATCGATGGTGTCGATCCCCACGCCGTAGCGGCCGATCGCCCGGACCGCGGGCAGCCGATCGAGGACTCGCGCGGTGATCGGGGCGTACTGGACGAGCACCGCGTCGGCGTCCGCGGCCGCTGCGATCACCTCGTCCTCCGTACGGCATTGCGCCGATTCGAGTTCGATGCCCCGCTGGGCGGCGAGGTCCCGTTCGATGTCCAGCGATTCGTGGTCGCAGTCGACGACGACCACCTTGTGCGTGACTCGGGCCATGGCCGCGACGGCTACGCGGCGGAGAGTTCGGTGGGCGGACTCTGCTGCTCCGTCTCCACGTAGCCGTACACCTCGGGCAGGATGAACTTCGCGCTCAGGAAGCCGATCAGCGACAGCACCGAGACGGCGAGTGTGGCTCCGACCTTGCCCCATGCGTCGGTCATCACGGGGAAGGCGTAGGCGCCGAAGAACGACGCCACCTTGACGAAGAAGTACCCGAAACCGGACGCGGTCCCCTTGAACCGCGACGGCGCGACCATGGAGCAGATCGTCATGCCGTTCGACGCATCCCAGTAGTGTCCCCACATCAGGACGATGGCGCCCGCCACGATCAGCCATTTGATGTCCATCTGGAGGGCGATGGCGCCGATCACCAGGCCGACGAACGCCATGCCGTAACCCCACATGGCGACGCCGCGGTGGCCGGTCTTGTTGATCATCCACGGCGCGAGGAAGCCCGAGACCGTCGCGATGCAGTAGATGACCGCGGTGACGATGTTGGTGCCGGTGATGTTGTTGTCGCCCGAGACTCCCACGCCCGCGGTCACCAGGATCACCGGGAGGTAGAAGGCGAACGCGGTGAACTCCGCGCCCTGGCAGGCGTTGGAGATCCACCCGAAGATCGACGCCCTGCGCTTGATCGGGTCGGCCCAGATCACCTGGAGGAAGTCGCCCACCTTGGGCTTCTCGATGGTGACGTCGTGGTCGGGGAGCATGGCGAGGGGATCGCCGAACAATTCCACGGAGGCCTTCTTGGCCTTCACGAACTGGCCGCGCTGGATCAGCGATGCCGGCGTCTCGGGCAGGTTCAGTCGGCAGAGCAGCAGGATGATCGCGGGCACGGCACCCAGGGCGAGCGACGTGCGCCACAGGAAGTTGTGGTCGATGTGCAGCGTGTAGAGCAGGGTGATCACCACGATGGAGAGGACCTCACCCAGGCCGAACATGCCCTGCCATCGGCTGCCCATCAGCTCGCGGCTCCGCTTGGACATCGACTCCATGATGTACGTGTAGCCGTTCGAGACGTCGGAGCCGAGCGGGACTCCGATCAGGAACCGCATGACGATGAGGTCCCAGATGCCGTGCGAGAAGCCTTGTGCGAGCGCGAGGATGATGAACAGGACCATCGTCAGGATGAACACCCGCTTGCGGCCGAGCCGGTCGGCCACGTAGCCGCCGATCAGCGCGCCCACCAGGGCGCCGCCCTGCACGCCTGCGGTCAGCAGGCCGAGTTCCGAAGCGCTCGGGTGATATTCGGTCTTGATGAAGATCAGCACGAACGACAACGCGTACAGATCCCACGCCTCGATCAGGATCGTGGAGATCATCATCCAGCCGCCGCGCGAGCTGGAGGAGGTGCCGGCCTTGTTCAGCAGTACTTCGGTCGCTTCGTCCGACAACCGCCGGATGGTGTCCTGATTCATCGTCAGACCTCGATGTCTACGCGTGGGGGCTTCAGCAGCATCACACATGGGAGTCCGTAACGGCAGGAGTACAAGAACTTTCACGTCTTCGGCCAAAATTTTTCATCCTGTGCGAGCATCCACACCATGGCCCGCACGATCGCTGGGGTTGACGTCCTCGTCACAAGTCCCAGTCGGAATTTCGTCACTCTCAAGATCACCACCGACGACGGGGTCGTGGGCTGGGGCGACGCGACCCTGAACGGGCGCGAACTCGCCGTGGCCGCGTATCTACAGGATCATCTGGCCTCGGCCCTGGTCGGCCGCGACGCGGACCGGATCGAGGACACCTGGCAGTACCTGTATCGCGGCGCCTACTGGAGACGCGGTCCCGTCACGATGGCGGCGATCGCCGCGGTCGACCTCGCGCTGTGGGACATCAAGGGCAAGGCGCTGGGCGTTCCGGTGTACCAGCTGCTCGGCGGAGCCGTGCGCGACAAGCTCCTCTGCTACACCCACGCGACCGGCTGGGATGTGCCGGAGTTGCTGGACTCGGTGGAGCGGAAACGCGAGCAGGGCTACCGCGCGATCCGCGCGCAGTTCGGTGTCCCCGGTCTGGACAAGGTCTACGGCGTGACCCGCGGCGGCGCGGCCTACGAGCCCGCGGGCCGCGGCGGCGGTCCCGCCGAGGAGGTCTGGGAGACGTCGGCGTATCTGCGGCACGCGCCGACGGTGCTCGCAGCGGTGCGCGAACACGTGGGTCCGGAATTGAAGCTGCTGCACGACGCGCACCACCGGTTGAACCCCACCGAGGCCGCGCGACTGGCCCGCTCGCTCGAGCAGGTCGACCTGTTCTGGCTCGAGGATGTGATCCCGGCGGAGAACCAGCGGCTGCTCCGCGGTGTGCGGGCCCAGACCACCGTGCCGCTGGCGATCGGCGAGGTGTTCAACTCGGTCTGGGACGCCGACCGGTTGATCACCGAGCGGCTCATCGACTACCTCCGGATGGCCGTCGTGCACGGCGGCGGCATCTCCCACATGCGCAAGATCCTGGCGTTCGCGGAGCTCTATCAGGTGAAGGCGGGCCCGCACGGACCGTCGGACGTCTCCCCGGTGAGCATGTCGGCGTCGCTGCACCTGTGCCTGGCCACCACGAACTTCGGGATCCACGAGTTCATGGGCTACGACCCGCTGGTCGGTGAGGTGTTCCGGAGCAGCTTCCGGATGTCGGACGGGTACCTCCGCCCCGGTGACGAGCCGGGCCTCGGCGTCGACGTCGACGAGGCTGCAGCGGCCCGGTTCCCGTACGTGCAGGCCTACCTCCCGGTCGCACGCGAGGTCGACGGGACGGTGAAGGACTGGTGACGATGCCGAGTCCGGAGATCCCGTCCGCACCGGGGATCGTCCACCTCGGTCTGGGCAACTTCCACCGCGCCCACCAGGCCGTGTACACCCGCGCGGCGCTCGATGCGGCCGGGGGTGATTGGGGCATCGTCGGCGTCTCGAATCGTTCACAGGACATCCCGGCCGCCCTGCAGGCCCAGGGCATGCGCTACACGGTGATCGAGATCAGCCCGCGGGGCCAGTCGTACTCCGTGCCGGCGGTGCACACCGATGCGTTCACCGCCGCGACGGAACCCGCCCGGGTCGTGTCGGCCATCGCGGCGCCGCGCACCAGGATCGTCTCGCTGACGGTCACCGAGCGCGGGTACTGGTACCGCCCCGGCACCGGTGAGCTGGACTCCGACGCCGCCCCGATCCGCAGCGATCTGCGGAATCCCGCAGCGCCCGTCACCGCGATTGGGCAGCTCGTCCGCGGCCTGCAGGAACGCGCCCGCACTCATGGCGCGCCGGTGACCGTGCTCAGCTGCGACAACCTCGCCGCCAACGGTCATCACACGCAGCGGCTGGTCGAGGAGTTCGTCCGCCTGCTCCCGGGGCCCGAGGCGACCGAGACACTGGCCTGGCTCGAGCAGGCGGTCACGTTCCCGTCGACCATGGTGGACCGGATCGTCCCCGCGACCACCGACCACTACCGCAGACTGGTGGCGGAGGAGTGCGGCTACGCCGACGCCGTTCCGGTGCCCGCCGAACCGTTCAGCATGTGGGTGCTCGAGGACCGGTTCGCGGCGGGACGGCCGGCCTGGGAGGCGGGCGGCGCCGTCTTCTCGGACGAGGTGCCGAAGTACGAACAGCTGAAGGTGCGATTCCTCAACGGCACGCACTCGCTGATCGCCTACCTCGGTGCGCTGTCGGGCGCCCGTGGCATCGCCGATGCCGTGGCGATCCGCACGGTCGAATCGGCCGCCCAGGCGCTGATGCGCGAATACCGCCCGACGGTGGCGCTCCCGAGCGGCGTCGATCTCGACGCGTACGAGGAGCAGCTGTTCGCGCGCTGGCGGAACAGCGCCCTTGGGCACATGGTCAGCCAGGTCGGTTCCGACGGTTCCGTGAAGATCCGGCAGCGGATCCCCGCAGCCGCGCTGGCCCTGCTGGACGCCGGGACCATGCCGCACGCGCTGGCGCTGGCCGCAGCCGGCTACCTGGCGTGTCTGGCGCCACTCGCCGGTTTCGACCCCGGACCGCACGCCGCCGCGATGAAGGATCCGGCGCGCCCGATGCTGGAGCGGGCCGCCGCGGCCTCCGCCGGCGGTCCGGAGCTGGCCGCGCGCGTGATCGGCGAACAGCAGCTCCTCGGCGTCGATCTGGCCGAGCGCCCGGCGTTCGTCGACCGGGTCGGCGAGCTCGTCGACGTCATCCGCCGCAGCGGGGTCACCGCCGCGATCCACGAGATCGGCGCGTAACCAGAACCGACACTCGACACCCGACACGAAGCACGAAGGAGAGACCGATGGCGACAGACACCCGACGCTACCCACGCGAGGAGCTGCAGGCGCTGGCCGCGGAGTCGTTGGCGGCGGTGGGGGCGCCGCCGGACGAGGCGGAGTTCGTCGCGGCGACGCTGGTGTCCGCCGACGCGCGCGGAATCCACTCCCATGGGCTGCTCCGACTCCCGCTGTACGTCGAATCCGTCGAGGCGGGCGGCATCGTCGCCGGGGCGTCGCTGCGGTGGGCGCGCGAGGTGGGCGCCACCGCCGTGCTCGACGGTGGCTCGGGGTTCGGGCAGGTGATCATGCAGGCGGCCGTCGACAAGGCCAGGGACCTCGCCGGCCGGTACGGCACCGCCACCGTCGCGGTCCAGCGCGGCACCCACTACGGCGTGGGTGCCTACTGGACGGATCAGCTCGCGCGCGACGGGATGATCGGGATCCTGGTGTCGACCACCGGCAACTCCGTCGCACCGCACGGCAGCGCCGACAAGTTCATCGGTACCAATCCGCTGTCGATCTCGTTCCCGACCGGCGGCCGGCCGGTCACGGCCGATATGGCCACCAGCGCGGGCGCGTACGGGAAGCTGGTCGACGCGGCCGGGGCGGGCCGGGAGATACCGGCGGGGTGGGCCGTCGATCACGACGGCGTGCCCACCACCGACGCGAACGCCGCCGTCGCGGGCGCGCTGATCCCGTTCGGCGGCCACAAGGGGTCGGCGATAGCGGTACTCGTCGAACTGCTGGCCGGCGCGGGCGGCGGCGGGAACTTCGCGTACGAGAGCGTCGACATCTGGAACGACCGCAGCTCGCAGATCGGGGCCGGCGCGCTACTCATCGCGATCGACCTGGAGACGCTGCACGGTGACCGGACCGCGCTCGACCGGGCGGCGTCGTTCCGCGCGGACCTGACCGGGCTACGGCCCGCCAAGGGGACCGATCGGGTGCTCGCACCGGGAGACCCGGAGCAGATCACCGACGACGCCAACGGCGCCGATGTCACCATTCCCGCGCACATCGACGACGCGCTGCGGGCCACCCACCTGCGGGTCACCACAACCGCGACCGCCCGATGAGTGGACGCGTCGCCTGGATCACCGGCGGCGGGTCGGGTGTCGGGGCCGCTGCGGCGGTACGGCTGGCGGCCGGTGGGTGGACCGTCGCGGTGTCGGGTCGCCGGGCCGATCACCTCTCCGCGGCGGTGCATCGCGTCACGTCCGCCGGCGGCCACGCGGTGGCGTATCCGCTCGACGTGACGGACGGCGCGGCGATCGACGCAGTCGTCGACGGGATCGAGGCGGACGTCGGCCCGATCACCACCTTCGTGGCGTCGGCCGGCCTGAACACCAAGCGGCGGTTCTGGCCCGACCTCGACCGCCAGGCGCTCGACGACATCATCAGGGTGAACCTTACGTCGGTCGCCCAGTGCACGGCCGCCGTGCTTCCGGCCATGCTGCGCAGGGGATTCGGCCAGATCATCGTCGTCTCGTCCCGGGCGGCGCGACTTCCGTCCCCCGGCGCGGGAGTCGCGTACCGGATGAGCAAGATCGGCCTGCGCGAACTGGTCCTGGACCTCAACGACCGCCACCACGGTGACGGGATCAGGGCCACGAACCTGATGCCCGGCGACATCGCGACCGACTTCCTCGACCAGCGGCCCGACGTGCCCGACACGAGTGCCCAGGCACAGATGCTGACGGCCGAGGACGTCGCCGAGGCGATCGCGTTCGCCGCCGCGGTCCCCCGGCACGTCCGCATCGACGAACTGGCGATCTCACCGTCGAGTGCGCCGTGACGGTCGGCGGGCCGACGTGTCGGGCCGGCGAGGCGGCGCTGGTCGCCGTCGACTGGGGTACCACCAGCTGCCGCGCGTACGCGATGAGTGCGTCGGGTGAGGTCCTCGCGGAGGTGGATCGGCCCGCCGGGGTCGGATCGGTGACCGGCTCGGCCGCCGAGCGCCACGCCGAATTCGAGCGGGTGCTCGCGTCGATCCTGGACTCGCTCGGCGTCGCCGCGGGTTCGGTTCCGACGGTGCTGGGCGGGATGATCGGGTCGTCCGCGGGATGGCTCGAGGTGCCCACCCGGGAGGTGCCGTGTCGCCTCGACGGCGGCCGCGACCTCGTGGAGCACCGTACCGGCCGCGGCCACACCGTGTACCTCGTCCGTGGCCTGCATCAGGGGGGCGACGTGCCCGGCCTCATCCGCGGCGAGGAGGCCCAGCTCATGGCGGTCGCCGACGAGCGGGACCGCATCGTCATCCTGCCCGGGTCGCATTCCAAGTGGGTCCTCCTGACGGGGAACCGGGTCGAATCGTTCGCGACATTCATGACCGGCGAGGTGCTCGCCGCCGTCTCCGAGCACACCATCCTCCGGGCCTTCGCCGCGCGTCCCGACCGGGCCGGCGGGTCGTTCTCGACGGCCGCGTTCGCCCGGGGCCTCGAACTCGCGGAGTCGTCCCGCGGCGGCCTGCTGGCCGACCTGTTCGCGGCGCGGACGCTGCCGCTGGCGGGCAGCGTCGCGCCTGCGGAAACGTATCCGTTGCTGTGCGGGATCGTCATAGGCCACGAGTTGTCCGGTGGCCTCGAGATCCACCGACGATATTGCGGCCGGCCGATCACGATCGTGGCTCGCGCCGAGATCCTGGAGGAGTATCGGATCGCGTTTGCCGCCAAAGGAATAGCGGTGGAGGCCGCGCCACCCGAGGCCGCGGCGCTGGGCATGTGGCGCATCGCGCGCAGCCACGGACTCGTCGACGGGAGGCATCCATGAGCGGGTATCCGACGACAGGGCTCATCGGGATCCTGCGCGGCGTCACGCCGGACGCCGCCGCGGCGGCGTGCGCTGCGGTGGCGGACGCGGGTCTACGGGTGATCGAGATCCCGTTGAACTCGCCGGATCCGTTCACCTCCATCCGGGTGGCCCGCGAAGCACTTCCGCCCGGGGTGCTCGTCGGGGCCGGCACTGTGCTGCGCCCGGCCGACGTCGAGCGGGTCTACCAGGCCGGCGGCCGGATCGTGGTGTCGCCCAACCACCGACGCGACGTGGTCGCGGCGACGGTACGGCTGGGGCTCGGCTCCTATCCGGGCGTCGCGACACCGTCGGAGGCCCTCGATGCGCTCGATGCCGGCGCTACGGCGCTCAAGGTCTTCCCCGCCCCGCAGGTCGGTACCGCCGGGCTGCGGGCCTGGCGGAGCATCCTCCCCCCGGGCACCGGGCTGCTCCCGGTGGGTGGGGTGGCCCCCACGGACTTCGCCGGCTGGCTGGCGGCCGGTGCCACGGGCTTCGGGCTCGGCTCCGAGCTGTATCGGCCGGAGTATCCGCTCACCGAGATCGCCGATCGCGCCCGCCGCGCCGTCGAGGCATGGACGACCGCGTGCAACGACACCGGGAGGACGGTCGGATGAAGATCAGCCGGATCGAGACGTTCCTGGTGCCCCCGCGGTGGTGCTTCGTGCGCGTGGAGACCGACGACGGTGTGGTCGGCTGGGGCGAGCCTGTGGTGGAGGGGCGAGCGCACACCGTCGCGGCGGCGGTCGATGAACTCGCGGACTACCTGATTGGGCGGGATCCGCGCTTGATCGAGGACCACTGGTCCGTGCTGTACCGCGGCGGGTTCTATCGCGGCGGACCGATCCTCATGTCCGCGATGTCCGGCCTCGATCAGGCGCTGTGGGACATCGTAGGCAAGCACCTGGGCGTGCCGGTGTCGCAGCTGTTCGGCGGCCGCCTGCGGGATCGGATCCGCGTCTACTCCTGGGTCGGCGGCGACAAGCCCGCGGACCTCGTGTCGTCGGTGGGCGGGGCGATCGAGCGCGGCTTCACGGCGATCAAGATGAACGGCACCGCCGAAGCGCAGATCGTGTCGGAATGGGACACGGTCCGCCGGGTGGTCGACAACGTCGCCGCGATTCGGGAGACCTTCGGTGACGATCTCGGGATCGGCATCGACTTCCACGGCCGGGTGGCCAAGCCGACCGCGAAGGTGTTGCTGCGCGAGCTCGAGCCGCTGCATCCCATGTTCGTCGAGGAGCCCGTGCTCTCGGAGAACCTGCGCGATGCGATACCACTCCTGGAGAACACGTCGATTCCCATCGCCCTCGGCGAACGCCTCTACAGCCGTTGGGACTTCAAGGAGGTGTTCGCGTCCGGGGTCGTCGACATCATCCAACCCGACGCCTCGCACGCGGGCGGCATCACCGAGTGCCGCAAGATCGCCACCGCCGCCGAGGCGTACGACATCGCGGTCGCCTTCCACTGCCCGCTGGGGCCGATCGCGCTCGCGGCGTGCCTGCAGCTCGACGCCGTCTGCTATACCGCGTTCATCCAGGAGCAGTCGCTGGGCATCCACTACAACGCGAACAACGATCTCCTGGACTACATCTCGAACCCGGCGGTCTTCTCCTACCAGGACGGCTACGTCGCCATCCCCGACGGACCGGGCCTGGGTATCGAGATCAATGAGGAATACGTGCGCAGTCGGGCGGCGGTCGGCCACCGCTGGCGAAACCCGGTGTGGCGTCACGTCGATGGATCCGTGGCCGAGTGGTGAAGGAGCAATTACTGTGAAGCGACTCGCGATTCACGCGGCGGGGGACCTGCGTTCCGAGGACGTGCCCCCTCCCACGCCCGAGCAGGGCGAGGTGCGGATCAAGCCCGCCTACGTCGGGATCTGCGGCTCGGACATCCATTACTACTTCGACGGCGCCAACGGCAGTTTCGTCATCCACGAGCCGCTGGTTCCCGGTCATGAGATCTCGGGGATCGTCGACCTCGACCCGTCGGGCATGCTGGCGGCGGGCACGCCCGTCACCGTCCACCCCGCGGTGTTCGGTGCCCCCGTCGACGCCCTCGCGGGCCGCGCCCACATGTGGCCCGGCGGTACCTACCTCGGATCGGCGTCGACGACGCCGCACAAGCAGGGGGCGATGGCGGATCTCATCGTGGCCCGCGGTGACCAGGTGCGGACGCTGCCCGCGGCGCTGCCGATCCTCCGTGCGGTCCTCAGCGAACCGCTCGCGGTCGGACTGCACGCGTTGGCTCGCGCCGACGTGCGCGCCGGTTCTCGCGTCCTGGTCTCGGGGTGCGGCCCGATCGGGCTGCTGGCGGCGCACGCCGCCGTGCTCGCGGGCGCGAGGGTGACCTGTGGTGACGTCGTGGACAGCGCGCTCGACCGCGCGCGCGAACTGGGCGCGGTGGCCACGATCCGGATGGACCGCACGACACCGGACGACGGTGCGTTCGACGTCGTCCTGGAGTGCTCCGGCGCGGCGCCCGCCATCCAGACCGCGCTGCGGGCGGTGCGGGTGGGCGGAACGGTGGTCCAGGTGGGCAACCCACCCGCCCGGCCGCTCCCGATCGATCTCGCCCCGATGACCGCCAAGGAGATCCAGTACCTGGGTTCGCAACGCTTCCTGGGCGAGATCGATGATGCGATCGAGATGCTGGCCGCCCACCCGAGCTTCGACGCCGTGATCAGCCACGTCGAACCCGCCGCCGATGCGGTCCGGGCCTTCGAGGTGGCGCGGAACTCCGGGATGTCGGCGAAGGTGGTCGTCGCGTTCGACGACTGAAATCTGTTGTCAGGAGATATGTTTCGGACACAGCCAGGTGATGGGCCGGACGTGGGACGACTTCACGTGGTGGGTTGCCGGGCGCCGTGCAATTACCATAGCCTAGCCTCAGTTTATTGACTACTGGAGGCACCGATGACCATCACGCTGGACACCCCACCGCGTTCCGACCCGGACGCCGCACCGCGCGGCGAGCAGTGAGTGCGATGATCGAGGTCGAGGGCCTGGTCAAGCAGTTCGGCGATCTCCGCGCGCTCGACGGGGTCTCGCTGACGGTGCCGCGCGGCGGGATCCTCGGGCTGCTCGGGCCCAACGGCAGCGGCAAGACGACCACCGTCTCCATCCTGTCGACGCTGATCCGCGCGGACGGCGGCCGCGCGACGATCGACGGGCACGACGTGGAGCGGGAGCCGGGAAGGGTCCGCGAACTGATCTCGCTGACGGGGCAGACCGCCTCGCTCGACCAGGCGCTCACCGTCCGCGAGAACCTCGCGATGTTCGGCCGGCTCACGGGCCTCGGCCGCAAGGACGTGGCGGCGCAGATCGAGCGGCTCGCGGGGGCTTACGGGCTCGAGGAGTTCCTGACTCGCCGCACCGGGGCGTTGTCCGGGGGCCAGCGGCGCCGGGTCGACATCGCGTGCGCGCTGGTCACCCGCCCGCAGGTGCTGTTCCTCGACGAGCCGACCACCGGCCTCGACCCGCGCAGCCGGCAGGCGGTGTGGTCCGCTGTGCGCGACCTGTCCGCCGAGGGCATCACCGTGCTGCTCACGACGCAGTACCTGGAGGAGGCCGACCAGCTCGCCGAGAACATCGTCATGCTGGGCGGCGGCCGCGTGCTTGCCGAGGGCACCCCCGCGGAGCTGAAGAGCAGGACCGGTGCCGCCGTCTGCGAGGTCACGCTGGTGACCGCCGACGATGTCGCGCGAGTCGAGCAGCTGCTCGGCGCGGCCGGGTTGACGGTGTCGGTGGACGAGGCCGCGCACCCGACCGTGCGGGTGCCCGCACCCGACGGTGCCGACACCCTCCGCCAGGTGCTGGATACGTTGGCGGGCATCGATTTCCACGACGCCGGACTGCGCCAGCCGAGCCTCGACGAAGTCTTCCTGTCGCTCACCTCACCCGCTGGGGCGAGCGCGTGACGGCGCCGGCCGCCACCGTAGCGCGCGTGCCCAGGTCGGCCCCCCGGCGCGGCGTCGCGGCACCCGCGGCCGTGTGGGCGCTCACCCTACGGGGACTGCGGACCGGGCTGCGTGAGGGCGACCTGGTGTTCGCGATGCTGTCGCCGATCGGCTTCTTCCTGTGTTTCTACACGCCTCTGCACCGCGCGTTCGAGGCCGGCGGCGGCCGGTATGCGCAGTACCTGTTGCCCGTGATCGTGCTGCAGAGCGGCCTGTTCACCGCTATCACCGCGGCGCAGGTGTCCGGGACGGACGCCCGCAGCGCCGCCCGCGACCGCTTCCTCACGCTGCCCATCCCGCGCGTCGCCCCCGCGGCCGCGCGCATCGTGGCGGCGGGCCTGCGCGTGCTGATCTCGACGGCGGCGGCGTGCGCGATCGCCGCCGCGTTCGGGTTCCGGTTCCACGGCTCGGCGGTGGACACCGTGGCCTTCGTGGTGACCGTCGTGGCCCTCACGGTGGGCCTGGCGATGCTGTGCGACGCGCTGGGCTCGGCGGTGCCCAACCCCGACGGCGTCGCACAGACGTTGATGATCCCGCAGCTGGTCCTGGTGATGCTGTCCACCGGGCTCGTCCCGGCGACGGCGTTCCCGGGCTGGGTGCAGCCGTTCGTCGAGTACCAACCGGTGTCCGTGGTGGCCGACGCGCTGCGCGGCTTGGCGGAGGGTTCACCCGTGCGTGTGGCCGCGGCGGCAGCGTGGATCGCGGTGCTGCTGGTGGGGGGCGCCCTGGTGATTGTGGCGGCGGGTCGGCGGGAGGCCCGACGGTGACCGATTCGGTTGTGGTGACCGCGATTCCGCGGCGCCGGGTGGGGCTCGCCACGCACACGGCCGTCGCGGCCGGCGTTCTGCTGCGCTCGTGGGCGCGCAACCCGATCGTCGCGATCCAGGCGGTCGTGTTCCCCGCATTCTTGCTCGCGATGTTCCAGCTGGTGCTGGGCAAGACGGTGACCGCCATGGGCGGGGGCGAGAGCGTCTATCGGAACGCCCCGCTGATCGCGCTGATCGGTGTGCTGTACGGCAGCCTTGCGGCGGGGATGGGTCTGGTCACCGAGCGCGACGGCGGCGGGCTCGCGCGGCAGTGGACGCTGCCCGTCCCGCGGGCGGGTTTCCTCACCGGCCGCCTCGCCGCTGACGTCCTGCGCTCCGCGATCGGCACCGTGGTGCTCATCGCCCTGGCCGTCTGCATGGGGCTGCGCTTCCAGCAGGGCCTGCTGGCCGCGATCGGCGCGTTCCTGGTGCCGCTGGCGTTCGCCGTCGCGTGCGGCACGGCGATGCTCGCCGTCGCCACCGTGGGCTCGGCCAACGCGATCTTGCAGGCGTTCGCGGGTGTGTCATTGCTGCTGATGTTCTTCAACACGGGCTTCGTGCCGCTCGACCAGTACCCGGGCTGGCTGCAGCCGGTGGTGCAGTGGCAGCCGATGAGCTGCGCGATCGACACGATGCGCGGGCTTGTGAGCGGCGCCGGGAGCGCGGCGAGCGGACCGAATGTGGCCGGCGCTCCCATTGCCGTCCCGCTGCTGGCCACCCTCGCGTGGGTGGTGGGCATCGTCGCGGCGGCAGGGCTGGTGGCGGTGCGCGGCTTCCGGCTGGCAGCGGCGGGCCGGTGAGTCGATACAGCGGCGGGCCGGTGAGTCGATACAGCGGCGGGCCGGTGAATGGATACAGCGGCGGGCCGGTCGAGATCGAGGTCGCGCCGCAGGCGTGCGCCGGCGCGACCGGTACCGCGCCGTCGCCGGATGCCGTGACCGACGCTGCGGCACCTGCCGCGGCGGATCTTCAGGACGCCGGGTTCGCGCCGGCTGGTGCGGAGGAACCGCGATGAGGTCTCTGGTGGTGGTGGGCGCAGGCCCGAAGGCGGTGGCCGTGGCGGCCAAGGCGTCCGCGCTCCGGGCGGTGGGCGTCGCCGCGCCGGACGTCACCGTCGTCGAACCGCGAGGCGTCGCCGCGAACTGGCGCAAGGTGGGCGGATGGACCGACGGTGCCCACCGGCTGGGTACCAGCCCGCACAAGGACGTCGGGTACCCGTACCGGACCCGGATCGCGCGGGAGCGCAACGGCGACGTCGACCAGCGGCTGCTGGGTGTCAGCTGGACGGGATTCCTGATCGCGCAGGGCGTCTACTCCGACTGGGTCGACCGCGGCTGCCCGTCGCCGCCGCACGAGCAGTGGGCGGCGTACCTCGAATGGGCCGGCCGGCAGTCCGGAATGCGGGTGGTGGCCGGCACCGTCGACCGCCTGACCGCGACCGACTCCGGCTGGGAGGTGGGCGTCGCACGGCCCGACGGTGGCGAGATGATTGCTGCCGACGCTGTGCTGATCAGTGGACCGGGGCGCAGCGATCACGCCATGTCCGACGATGACTCGGTCCTGTCGGTGGCGCGGTTCTGGGAGCGGGCTGCGGCGCGCGACCTGCCGAGGGGTGGACGTATCGCGGTGATCGGCGGTGGGGAGACGGCGGCGTCGGCGCTCGACGAGCTGGTGCGGCACGACGTGTTCGCGGTGTCCGTGATCTCGCCCGCGCCCACCATCTTCACGCGTGGTGAGAGCTACTTCGAGAACGCCCTGTACAGCGATCCCACGCGGTGGGCGCTGCTGTCGAAGGAGGAGCGGCGGGACGTGATCCGGCGTACCGACCGCGGTGTGTTCTCGACGCGGGTACAGGAGTCGCTGCTGGCCGAGAGCCGGATCCATCACATCCGGGGGCGCGTGATGCGCATCCTGCGGACCACCGCGGGGCTGGAGCTGTCGCTGGGCGGCGGTCGGTATCCGCAGACACCCGCCGCGTACGACCTGGTGGTCGATGCGCGCGGCGGCGACCCGCTGTGGTTTCTGAGTCTGCTCGACCAGGGCTGCGCCGACCGGCTCGAGTTGGCGATCGGCGGTCCGCCGTCGGTGAGCCGCATCGAGGAGTCGGTGGGTTATGACCTCTCGGTGGGCGAGCTCGAGCCGAAGCTGTTCCTGCCCAACCTCGCCGGTATGGCGCAGGGCCCGGGTTTCGCCAACCTGTCGTGCCTGGGTGAGCTGTCGGACCGCGTGCTCTCCGGGGCTGCGCGCGCCGGCACCGTCGGCGCCCGGGCTACCGGCGCCCGCTCCGCCTCGGCCACCACCTGATCGACCGCTCGGAGTGCGCGGCCGACGGAAGGGTGCACATGTTGGGCGGGGTGGCCGACGGAAGGGTGCACATGGTGGTCAGGGGCGGGTGGCGCGCTCCGCGACGAACAGCGCGATC
The DNA here is from genome assembly GCF_039541155.1 of Tsukamurella soli. Taxonomy (NCBI): domain Bacteria; kingdom Bacillati; phylum Actinomycetota; class Actinomycetes; order Mycobacteriales; family Tsukamurellaceae; genus Tsukamurella; species Tsukamurella soli. Next base: position 2,984 of record NZ_BAABFR010000049.1, on the reverse strand, counting down.
CGGCGGCCCGGGCGCACGTCGACGTCGCCGCGGTTGACGAAGCCGTTGCGGCGTAGCGCGCCGTGCATCCGGGCGTTGCGGACGTCGGGATCGGCCACCACGCGCTGCGCGGCGGGGTCGGCGGCCAGCAGACCGTCGGTGAGCGCGCCGATGAACGCGGACGCCCGGCCGCGGCCGACGTAGTCCGGCTCGCCGGTGGCGATGTGCAGGCCCAGGTCGTAGGGGTGCACGTCGTACACCTTCCCGACCTCGTCGCGGGCGACGCGGTAGATCTCGGCGTAGCCCACCTCGACACCGTCGATCCCGAAGATCAGCGGCCGGGAGTAGTCGCCCGCGAGCCGCGCCGCGGCGTCGTCGCGCCACCGCTCGACGCTCCAGCCCTGCTCCCATGTCTCCAGGAGGTGGGGGCGCGACATCCACTCCGCGACGCGGTCGATGTCACTCGAATCGAGGTCGACGAGGCGTACCGAGAAGCCCGACCGTAGCTCTGGAAGATTCGGTGCGGGGACCACTTTCATGTCGCTGGACGTGTCCGGCACCTCGCGCGGAAGCACGATGGGCGGGTGCGCAGGGCGATTCACAGACGGACCTCCGGGACTGCTAGGGTAGGATTGCCTTGCTAAGGCGAGGTTAACCTATTCGCCTGAAGGAGTTGCTCCTCGTGCCTGTCAATCGCGGATGGGTCCGCCGTTTCCACCCCGGGCCCGAGGACTCCGGCCGCATCGTCGTCGTCATGCCCCACGCCGGCAGCGGCGCCTCGGCCTATCGTCTGCTCTCCCAGGGCCTCTCGGAGAGCGTCGAGGTGCGCGTGATCCAGTATCCCGGCCGCCAGGACCGCATGGCCGAGCCCGCGCTCGAATCGATCTCCGCCATCGCCGCGGGAGCGGTCGCCGAGCTGGCTCCCGAGACGGCCGGTCGCGAGGTGATCCTGTTCGGGCACAGCATGGGCGCACTCGTGGCGTTCGAGGCCACCCGCCTGCTCGAGCGCGCGGGTACCCGGGTCGCGCGTCTCGTGGTCTCGGCGGCCGTGCCGCCCAGCGAGGTCGCGGGGCTTCCCGAGCATCCCACGGACGACGAGGGCCTGCTTGCGCACATGGCCGTGCTGAACGGCAGCGACGCGTCGGTGCTGGCCAGCGACGCGATCATGCGAATGGCGCTGCCTGCGATGCGCGCGGACTTCACGGCTTTCGACGCGTACACCTGCGCGCCGGGCGTCACTGTCGCCGCCCCCGTCACCGTGCTCGGGGGGCGCGAGGACCCCGCGGTCCCCGTCGGCCGCCTGCACGGCTGGGAGGACCACACCACCGCCGAGGCCGAGGTCACGGTGTTCCCCGGCGGCCACTTCTACCTGAACGAGCAGCTGCCCCGGGTCGCGGCGGCGATCACCGTCGGCGTCGGGGCGACGCGATGACCACGCGGAAGCGCGGCTCCGCGCCCGACGACATAGTGATCACCGGCGTGGGTGTCGAGGCGCCCGCCGGGATCGCGACACCCGACGCGCTGTGGGATGCACTGCTGGACTCCGAGGAGTTGCTCGGTCCCATGCCGCGGGACCGCGGCTGGGACCTGGCCGACCTGTTCGGCCTGGGCGCGCTCGAGGGGTGGCAGACGGTGCCCGACAGCGGCGGATTCCTCGACGGCGCTGCCGAATTCGACTACCGGCACTTCGGCGTGAGCCCCCGCGAGGCCGTCGCGATGGATCCGCAGCAGCGGGTCGCCGTCCGGGTCGCCTACCGCGCGCTCGAGCACGCGGGCATCAACCCCGCATCCCTCGCCGGCACCCGCACGGGCTGTTACCTCGGGGCGTCGGTGATGGAGTACGGCGCGCGCGGGGCGGAGGCCAACGAGCTGTCGGGCCACCGCATCGCCGGCATGGCGCTCGGCGCCGTCGCAGGTCGGATCTCGCATCTGCTGCACCTGCGCGGGCCGGCGTTCACCGTCGACGCCGCGTGCGCCTCGTCGCTCACCGCGCTGCACATCGCGGCCCAGGGGCTGCGCGCCGGCGACTGCGACCTGGCGCTGGTCGGCGGTGCCTGTGTGATGGGTTCGGCCGCGGCGTTCTACGAGTTCTCGAAGGCCAACGGGCTCGCCCGCGACGGCCACCTGCGTGCGTACTCGGCCGATGCCGGCGGCACCGTGTGGGGCGAGGGCGCGGGCGTGCTGGTGGTCGAGACCGCCGCGCACGCCGAGCGCCACGGCCGCCGAGTGCTGGGCGTGGTGCACGCGACCCGCCTGTCCCACAACGGGGGTGGCGGCCCGATCATCGTGCCCAGCGCCGCCGCGCAGCGCGAACTGGTGGCCGACACGGCCGCGGCGTCCGGGGTGGATCCCGACGACATCGCGCTGGTCGAGGGCCACGGCACGGGGACCGCCCTGGGAGATCCGGCCGAGTTGGAAGCGCTCGCCACCGTCTACGGACGCGGGCCCGAGACCTGCTGGCTGGGGTCGATCAAGTCCAACACCGGGCACACGCAGGCGGCATCGGGTGTGCTCGGCTTGATCAAGGTGCTGCTCGCCGCCGGAGCGGGCACCGTCGCGCCCACCCTGCACGCCGAGCACCCGACCGAGCGTTTCGACTGGTCCGCGAGCCGGTTGCGGCTCGCGGACGCCCCCCACCCGTTCCGTGCCGCGGCCGGCCGGCGGTACGCCGCCGTCTCGTCCTTTGGTGTGGCCGGGTCCAACGCGCACGCGATCGTCTCCGCGTCCGCGCACTGAGGAGTAGTGACGTGAACGCACCCGTGTTCCCCGACGGCACCGTCGGTTTCGCACTGTCTGCCGACTCGGAGGAGTTGCTCGCGCACGGCGCCCGCGACCTGCTGCGCTACCTCGACGCCCATGCCGGCGTCGCGATCGAGGACGTCGCCGCGGCTCTGGTGGCCGTCCGCGAGACCCGTCGGCACCGCGCCCTCGTGCGCGCCCGCGACCGCGCCGGCCTCCGCGCCGCGTGGTATTTCGGCTACTCGGCGGGTCGCCTCGGCTGGCGC